>JAWOIM010000121.1:0-4046 GCA_046484685.1 Chloroflexota bacterium
CGGCTTTACGCCGCCACCGGCGGCAACGGCTCCTCGGCCAAATGCTCCGACAGCCTGGGCCGTATGGCGGCTGAGCTAATGCACCGGGGCCGCTGGTCGTTCGACCTGGACCCGGCGTTGTTTCGAGTTAGCTAGCGGCAAGCTAACGCCAGGTGATTTCAGGGAGCCGATCCGTATTTTCGTGAAGCATCCTTCAATGAACCAGTGGCCGGTAGTTTCGTCTAAGGGAAGGCAGGGGTAGCACCGTGGAATAGCGTGTATAAATGAGGTGAATAAATGAGACCAGTGTTTGAGTTTAATACGCCAAAGGGTTATACATGGTTACTAGATCGGGATCTGGTTGATTTTCGGCCTAATTCGCAGCTTCAGCCATGGTATTATCTGGACAAAAATAGTGTCTTCAGTGCAACTCAAAAATGGCCGAAAACTGCGTATACGGGCGGAGAATTGATTGCATTTGCAAAACGACAAGATTGTGATGATATGGCTTGTTTCGATGTTTGGCAGAATGATGTTAAGGTAATTGTTGTAATACATGGATGGACTGCTCATGGATTTGAAGTAATAACAACATATGATGATTTCTGGAACTGGCTTAAATCCGTTATAGACGACATGGCTGAATGGGTAAGTACGTGAGGGTTGGGAGATCATATGGTGACAATAAAGGCTGGCTTACCATTACAACCGAAAGAGGTGTTTACAGCTGAGGAATATAAGCGCTTAATCGAGCAGTTCCGACAGTTTTGTGAGGAAGATAGAAATTTATCATATCAAAATCCAGCAGATAAGGCGCGTAAAGATTATGTAGTAAGACAACGTTTTGTTGTCCAACCTCAGCTATATCGTTCCCGATTACCGATCTACTTGTTAGCCTGTTGCCCAATATGTGGTGGAAAGGTATGGGAAGCCGTCGATACATATAGCCTCAATGGACTCGGTTGGGCTACACCAAGCAGGGGCTTTGGCTGGTATGGGACGATAGCAGATGAATCTTCAAATTATGTTGAAAGGCCCAGCTACAGCGCGGAATGCGAGCACGTTGAAATGTTGGCTTATGGCGTTAACCTGAATGGATCAAAACCTGATGATGTAAATCAGGAAGTTGAGATCGGTTTGGAAAAACCTTTTATGATGAAGCCGCTTATAGAACTTGACGAAACCTATGCCGTCATTCAGGCCTTACCGATTGGTCGTTACGATGATCCAGAGTTGCGTCCCTGTTATACAGCTTATTTCATGACTTATTTTACAGCCGCAAAGCGTACTTTTGAGGCGGTTATCGAACCATTTCACCAGGACCTTACCCTTGTACAATATGGTGTTGCGGATTACGATCTAGTTAAGTGGGTAAAAGCCAAGAAACTGTTCTGGCTGGACCCCAATAATCCCGCTTCACTTTTGCCTGGGAAGTCGGTAAGTGATAGTGACTTTCCTTATGCTGACGTGGATGGCTCTGAAGCACCATGCGTGATCCGAAGCGGCCGTTTATATCATCTCGGTTATTATGGACAAATGACAAGCGAGGAATCGGCACAGAAGGAGAGTGTTTGGCAGCAATTAAAAGCAGCTTTCTTACTGGGCTGGCGTGGGGAGTGAGTAACAAATAGCGGGCTGTTCAGATAAATTGATAGTAACAACGCCGCCTTAAATCGAATCTCTACTATTGCAACAGGTTGTTGTTATTCCTGTTTCAGATATGATTATCCAAACCTATTCCTTTGACATGTCAGTGATAGACCAACTTTTTCCAGAACATATCTGGCCCTCGGAAATAAACCTGGATGCGTTTTCGATAAATGAATTATGGTATGCAACAGTTACCTGACACAAAAGAGGAGGAAGTGAATTGGTGACGAAGAATACCCCTCTCGTTTACCCGTTTACTTGTTGGCGCGTTGCTTAAATTTCCGTCTTTGGTCATTTCGACTGGCTTAGTGCAGGCTTTTCTTCCTCCGTCTTACTGGTGAATATGACAGTAGTCGGAGTCGGGCTGGGCTGACTTTTTGCATTGGCTGCCCGCTTTCGTCGTGGCCTGACAGCGTTGAGTCTCATGCGCCACCGACTCTCCTTTATTGTCCGCTGTCCGTGGTCCATCGTCTGCGGTCCATCGTCCGTCGTCCGCTGCTACCTGCGCCATCAACTCATCCAGCGTCTTGGCCTGCTCCACCAACCGCATCATCTCCTCATATTCCTCATAGAAGAAGTCGGTGATGCTGTCCGGGTCGGGGACCAGGCTGGCGTCGGCGCAAATGCCCACGAAGATTTTGTTGGCATAGCTGATGATGCTCAGCCCCAAACTGAGCCGGCCAGACTGCGGCACCCACACCATCATGCTGCGGATACGCTGCCCGGCCAGATAGAGGGGGAATTGAGGGCCGGGGACGTTGGTTAAAACGGCCGTTGCCTTCGCTCCCATAATTTTGACAAACTCCGACTGGATGTCGGTGGGGGTCATGCCCAGGGCGTTGAGAATACCAAAGGCAACCATTGCTTCGGGCGAGTTTTTGAGGATGGTCATTCGTTCCCGCACCACGTGCAGCCGCTCCACCGAATCGCCGATGCTGATGGGCATCGTTAGAAAGACCAGCCCAAATTTGTTGCCCATCGTTTCCATTTCTGCGGGCGTACGCAGGTTGACGGGGATAGCGGCTCGAAATTCAATGCCTTCCACCCGCTGATTCTGACTGACCAGGTAGCGGCGCAAGGCTCCGGTCAGAATGGAAACCAAGACATCATTGACGGTGCCCCCGGCCACGTTTTTGATCGCTTTGATGTCGTCCAGAGGCAGCGGTCGTATCCAGGATACTTTTTTAGAAACTCCCAACTGCCCCTTGAACATCGTAGGCGGATCGGGCAGGCGCAGGACCAGACGACCGGCCGACAGGGAGAGTTCACGCCCCTGTTGGGCCAGTTCCAGCAGGCGGGAAGGATTGGCAATAGTGTCGCGCCCTTCCTGCAGCAGTCTGCCCGTCAGCCCGGCGGCTTGTTTGGCCACGTTAACGGCCGTTGAGGCCGGCTTTGTGACTGTATTCCAGGCACGTCCCAGCAGACTGTTTTCATCCGCTGCGGGCGTATTGTTTTCCTCCGGTCGGGGCCAGGGAGAGTCAGGGCTAATGTCGGTCAGGGAGAGCAGGACACCCACCAGGGCCATGCCGTCGGCAATGCAGTGATGCAGCCGTATCAGCAAGGCGCAGCCCTCGCCATAATTCTCGATATAGTGCATTTGCCACAGCGGGCGGGCAAAGTCGAGCGGGGTGCTGGTCAGGTCGCTGGCCATCTCTTGCAGGGCGGCCTTATCGCCGGGTGCGGGCAGGGCTACCCGGTGAATGTGGGCCTCCAAATCAAAGTTAGGATCCAATTCCCAATAGGCCGCTTTGAGGGACAAGCGGGGCTGGACAATACGCTGCTTAAAGCGTTCATATTTATCCACAAACCGGTGCTGAAAAACGGCTTTTAAATGAGCCATGTCGATAGGGCGATCAAACGTCAATACGCCCGAAATCATCATCAAATTGGTCGGGTCTTCCATCCGCAGCCAGGCGGCGTCTACGTTAGACAGGGGTTCGGTTAGAGATTGGGGCATGGGAGGTCTCCAGTTTTCAGTTTTCAGTAATCAGTAAAAAGTGAGTAGTAAAAAGTGAGTCGTTGGCAGAAGTAAACTACTTACTTCTTACTATTTACTACTTACTTATGTTCACTATCTTATCATAACTTTTTGGCTGAAGGTAGACTGTAATTTCGCTGCGATTGTGGAAGAGCTGGCGGGCGGCGGTAATGGTGTAGGCCCGGCGCAGAATGTTGAAGCTGTGGTCCAGGACGGCCTGGCGATTCTCCTGGGGCAGCTTGAGGGTGATGAGGGCCATGCCGTGACGGTAGAGGTGGCGAGCATAGGCCATCATCAGTCGGGCCGAGTCGCGGGCGTCCAGGCGCATATCGTTGACAATCAGGTCAAACCGGTCGGGGCCGGCGTCCAGATACTCTTCCGCCGTTAGGCGGAGATGGCGCACGTTGGGGTCGGCGTGCAGAGAAGGATGGAGGCGGGC
>JAWOIM010000203.1:0-11256 GCA_046484685.1 Chloroflexota bacterium
ATGACTCACTCAACCGCACAGCCGCCGCTTATTACCGCTGACTTCCTCAAGCCCGCCCTGCCTCCTGCCCTGGGCTTGGATGCGGGGATAACCATTAACCCGCGTTATCAGCAGCTAACAGGGCAACCGGCCTTTAACGCCAACATCTGGCGTATCCGTCTGACCTACGACCCGCCACAGCCCCACGCGCCCGCGTCTTTAATCGCCAAACTGCCAACCGTTCAGGCTGAACTGCACGAACGGGCGACCATCCTCCAACCGTGAGCCAGAGAAAACTGGTTTTACCGCGTCGCCGCCCCACGCAGCCCCGTCCTGACACCGCGCTGCTACTACCAGGTCATAGACGAGACCAGCGGCCAATCTGTGTTGCTCCTGGAAGAGTTAGTCGCCCCCACAGGCAGCAAGTTGGCGGGCGCCACGCTGGCCCAGGCCAGACTTGCCCTGGATTCCCTGGCCCGTCTGCACGCCGCCTGGTGGCAGGCGGCCGATAGGGAAGAGATACAAGAGCTAGTGCGCCTGATAACCGGCAAGTGGCGTGAGGAACAAACTCTGGTGGGGGACCTGTATGACGCTGCCTGGCCGCAATTTTTGCAGCAAGCCCTTGTCCCTATTCCCGAGAAAGTGCGGCAGTTTGGCACGGCTGTTGTTGGCAATATAACGGCCGTTGACGCCCTCATTAACCGGGCACCCAAGACATTGGTCCATGGCGATTACCGGCTGGAAAATATACATTTTGGCGAGCATGAGGGGCAAGCCGCCTGCTGGATCATTGATTGGGAAGACGTATTCTTTGGCAGCGGCCTGGTGGACGTTGCCTGGTTTCTGGGCGGCTGTTTGCCGGTTGGGCTGGGCGAGCATGAAATGAGCCTGCTGCGGCACTATCACCAGACATTGCTGGACGAGGGCGTCGCCGGTTATTCATGGGCACACTGCCTTGAAGAGTACCGCTGCGGCATGGGCAGCAGCTTTATGCAGGGCGTCTTGTCGACCACGCTGGCTGAAGATGAGGATGAGGCGGAGCGTCAGTTAGCCCAGGTTGTCGCCCGTCGTTTTATGGCGGCGGCCGAGCGGCTGCAACTGGCACAACTGCTCCAGTGATTTACGGCGTCCCCTTATGAGTGCCGTAACCATGCTCCCCTATTATCGTTACTAAAACGAAACGTATCTACTAACGCTGCCGGGAGAAACCGGGTTTTTGATCTATGCTACCGTTGTCGTGCTAGAGAAAAACCCGGTTTCTGGCTTAGTAGGTACACTGAAACTTTGTTTTACCGGGTGCGTATAGGCCATTAAACCCTTGCTTTCATCATCCCCATCCTCATGCCATCAAGCGCAGAACTGTTCTCCGCGGCAGATATCTGATTGACCTGACAGGAGGTGTCATATGTGTGTATTAAAAAACAACTGGTTACTTGTTTTGATAGCCATCCTGTTCCTTATCGCTGTACCGGCCTGTCGTCAGGCCGATGGCCTAGGCGATACTGTCTTGTCCGCCGATGAAATAATACCCACCACAGTAGAAATAACACCTTCCGCAGTAGATTTTCCATTTACCACATTTAAAAGTGGCAGAAGAGCGGCCTGGCCAGATGACTGGCGGCGCGCACCAGGAACGACCGGTGATTATGCGATTGCTGTGGTTCAAAATGAGGGGCCAGAAGGTCAAGCCGTCTTACATATACACTCAACGGCAGCACCGGATGAAGAAAGCTTTGGCGGGATAGTGCGTTCGCTAACGGCGTCACAGTTATCTCAATACCGGGGGCACCGTATCCGCCTGTCGGCCGATGTCAGGTCAGAAGAGGTGCTTGGCTGGGCAGGCATTTGGTTCCGGGTTAACGGCCCAGACAGGTCTCTATCTGCTTTTGACAATATGGGATCGCGTCCGATTGCTGGCACGGCCGATTGGCAGCAATATGAGATTGTGCTAGACATTCCCGCCGACAATGATGATTCGCAAGATGCTGTCTTCGGCATTTTTCTGAGCGGGCCAGGTCAGGTTTGGGTTAGCAACCTGCGTCTGGAACCCGTGGACACAGAGATAGCCGTCACCGATATGTTGGTTTACGCACCTGAGCCGCTAACCTTGATTTTGAACGTGTTGAAAACGGCCGTTTCGTAGGCTGGCGCTTAGGCGGCAGGCAAATAACAGAGTATGTTGTTGAAGCCGATACCGACATCTTCTACACTGGTTCCCAGAGCGTCAGGATAAGGGCTGACACGGTCTCCCCTGATGCCTCGGTCGGATTGTGGCAACAGGTGGTGGCAGATCCCTACCAGGGTCAGCAGGTACGCCTCTCGGCCCAGTTGAAAACAAGCGATGTCACCGGCGAAGCTTTCTTCACCCTGGGGTATGGGGGCCTTATCCCTCAAGAGCCGTATGAAATGGTTGCATCCGATGTTTTTACCGGAACGGCCGATTGGTTTGAAGTTGAATTGCCACTGGACCTGGCGGAAGGCATAGACGCCGTCAATTTTGGTTTTCAACTCGTTGGGCCAGGGCAAATGTGGGTGGATGCTGTCCGCCTGGAAGCCATTGGCCCGTCAGCCTGGACGCCTGAAGAGGCAACGGCCGCACGGCAAGACGAGGATCCCTTACCGCCAGACGTTGCCGCTTACCTGAACGATGCCCTGGCTATAATGGAAACCTATTCTCTGCACCGAGATGAGATCGACTGGCCCCAGTTCCGTACCGAGGTGCTGGCCGAGGCTGCGGCTGCGCGTGAAATAGCCGATACTTATGAGGCTCTGCGGCTGGCCGTGACAATGTTGGGGGACAATCACAGTCGCTTTCTGACGCCGGAAGAAGCGGCCGTTATTCTGGGCGGGGAGGTGGAGAATCAATTGCCGGAAGCGGACCTGGCTGCTGCGCATTTGGGCTACCTCTGGCTGCCCGGCTACCTGGGCGGCGACCAACAGAAAAACAACCAACATGCCACGCTGATCCAGTCCCTGATTGCCCAGGTAGATGAAGCCGAGCCATGTGGCTGGATCATTGACCTGCGTGACAACAGGGGCGGCAATATGTGGCCCATGTTAGCCGGTGTCGGTCCGCTTTTGGGCGAAGGAGAAGTCGGTAGTTTCGTTGCTCCCCAGGGTTCGATTGGCTGGTGGTTTTATGGCAGCGGACAGGCGGGCATTGATGGCAACACCATCGTTCAAGTTGACAATCCGTACCAACCCGACTATCCGGAGCGGGCCGTCGCTCTTTTGATTGGAGCCAACACGGGCAGTTCCGGTGAAGCCATTGTCATTGCCTTCCACGGCCGACCAGATACCCGTTTCTTTGGCCAGCCAACAGCCGGTCTTTCCACCTCAAACAGCCCTTTCGACTTATCGGATGGCGCCCTGCTGGTTCTGACCACCAGCCTCATGGCCGATCGGTTTGATAATCAGTTCGGTCAGGTAATTGAGCCAGACGTTTTTGTCGAGCCTGAATCAGAGACCGCCGGCGAAGCCGACGCCGCCCTAGACGAAGCCATCATTTGGCTTCAGGAAACACCCTTCTGCCAGGACAGTTAGATTCTGGGTGGCAAGGGTTGTCAACCGCGCCAAAATTGGCTATACTACGGGTCGCTTTGGCGCCATAGCTCAGTGGCAGAGCGGAGGACTCATAAGCCTTAGGTCGCTGGTTCGACCCCAGCTGGCGCCACTACAATTTTAAACCAACGGCCGTCTCCTACGAGACGGCCGTTTCGTTTTAGCACGCAGGATAACAACGTGACAAAGTGGCGCAGTAACAAAGTAGAAGCAGGATTTCTGCTGCTGGGTATCCTGGCGGCACTGCTCTGGCTCTGGTGGGATCAGGGTGAGCTGCTGCGCCCCATGGTGGCCGTCGATGTGGCCCAAACCCGACTGGACATCGTGCTGCCTACTCCCCAGGGAGCAGAGCGAATTCGGCAGCCGTTTGTGCCCCAATGGCACGGGCTGCAAGAAATTGAGCTAATCCTGGCCCGGCGCAGCGAACCGGATGTGGAGGAAAACGGCCGTCTTTTTCTGCGCCTCTATGATGATAGCGACCAGTTGATTGCTGAAAACCAGTTAGACACCCGCTTTATTACACACAACCAGACCCACCATTTCCGCTTTCCGCCCCAGCCCTCCGCTCAGCAAGCCTACGTTTTAGAAATCAGCGGCAGTGATACCAATCCGGTTTCGGTGTGGGGGTATTCGGTAAACAGTAATCAGTATTCAGTATCCAGTATTCAGTATTCAGGGGATAGTGAGGGGGCGCTGCGCTTTACGACGCGCTACCGGTTGACGAGGGCGGATGGACTGCGTAGTTTGGGGGATACGCTGTGGGCGCAGGGGGGGCTGCTGCTGTTGGCCCTCCTCTTTTTACCCCTGCCGGGGGTGCTGCTGCTTCAGCTTGGCCCGGCCCGCTGGCGCTATTGGGACAGAATGGCCTGGTGGGGAGTGGCCCTGGCGTTGGGAACGGCCGTTTGGCCCCTGCTCTGGTTTGGGCTGACGCTGCTGGGTGGCCGCTGGCAGGGCTGGGGATTGTGGCTGGTGGTGGGGGTAGGATGGTTATCGGTAATCGGTATTCAGTATTCAGTATTCAGTAAACAGTATCCAGTATTCAGCAAAACCGATTACGCCTCACGCCTCACGTTTCACGTTTCACGTTTCACGCCCCGTTGGAACCATTTGGTCTTAGCTGGATTGCTGCTGCTGGGCCTGGCGGTACGGCTGCTGGCGGTGCGGCAGATTGATACGGCCGCCTGGGTAGATGCCGGTCGTCATGCTTTGATAACGGCCGTTATGGTCGAATCCGGCCAAACCATCAGTAACTATGCCCCCTATCTGCCCCAAGTTGAGCGCTTCCCCTACCATTTTGGCTTTCACACCCTGGCCGCCAGTTTGCAGTTGCTGAGCGGCTGGCCCCTGCCGGAGCTGCTGCTTTATCTGGGCCAACTGCTCAACGCCCTGGTTCCCTTGACCGTTTATGCCGCCGTCTGGCTGCTGCTGCGGCAGCGGGGGGCGGCTTTGCTGGCCGCCTTTCTGGTGGCGCTTCCCTTCTTTTTCCCCGCCTACTACGCTACCTGGGGACGGCTGACGCAGTTAACGGCCGTTCTCATTCTTCCTGTCCTGCTGGCCTGCACCTGGCGGCTGTACCGCGGTGGCTGGGACGGACGGCGCGGCTGGTGGCTGGTGGGGCTGCTGGCAGCCGGCTTATGTCTGGTTCACTTCCGCGTTTTCCTCTACTATCTGCCCTTTGCCGGGCTGGTCTGGCTGGTGGCGCGGGGGCGAAACGGCCGTTATCTACTGGCGGCTGCGGCCCTGGCGCTGCTCCTGACCGGGCCGCGCCTCTACCAACTGGCCGCCATGACGGAAACAATACCGGCTATTACCACTACCATTGCCGGTTACAATCGGTTCCCCGTGCAATATTACCATGTGGGTTGGGACCGCTACTTTATCTGGTTGGCCGGCGGGCTGTGGCTGGCGCTGCTCCCCTTTGTCATTCTGATGCGGCGCTGGATTCAACTCCCTTTAACGCTGGCTGCCTGGGTGGGGCTGCTGTTTATTCTGCTGGCAGGGGAACGGCTCGGTTTGCCGGAAACAACGCTGGTTAATCTCAACAGCATGTATATTATCCTCTTTGTGCCCCTGGCTATTTTTCTAGGGCTGGGTTGGGGACAGTTGTGGCGTGGCTTGCGCCCCTGGCCGCCGCTGCGCTGGGTGGCCAGTTTGGGCCTGGGGGCAGGCTTAACGCTGGCCGGGTTATTCGGCACTTATCAACAGATAACCATCCTTAATCCACAGACTGTCCTGGTTTATCCACAGGATATTCAAGCCATTACCTGGCTGGACGAGAATCTGCCGCCGGAGGCCCACATTGCCGTCAACAGTTGGCGCTGGCTGGGCAACACCTGGGCCGGCAGCGACGGTGGAGCCTGGATTTTGCCGCTGGCGGGTCGATCGGTCAGCACGCCCCCGGCCGACTATATCTATAACCGGGAGCTGGCCGAGCAGGTGGGGCAGTTTAACGAGGAACTGGCGGAAATTTCTGACTGGTCAGAGGCAGAAACGGCCGATTGGCTGCGCCGGTGGGGGGTTAGCCACATCTTCATCGGCGCCCGCGGTGGTCAGTTCGACCCGGCCGGCCTGATCCGCAATCCTCACCTGACTTTACTCTACGCCCGCGACGGCGTGTTCATCTTTGCTCTAGATTGATGGGTGGGGAGTAGAAGAAGGTAAGGCGTTTCTCAGCAAAATACGTTCGCTGCGCTCAGGCATGTGCCGATGGACGAGGGAACAAGCTTGCGCCTTGAGCGTTAAAATTTTCACCACAGAGAACACGGAGGGCACAGAGCAAAAGCGAAAAAACTCTGTGTTCTCTGTGCCCTCTGTGGTGAGAGTTTTTGGTTGGGGCTGCGCCACTTTATGTACTACGCACTACCCCAACCATATCAAGCTGGTGGGCAATGTAAACAAGCTGCCCGGCCTCGACCTGGCTACGACGCTGCCGCAGCCAGTTTTGCAACTGGTCGGAGTCCAGGTCAGGATGGCTGTTTAAGGCACCGGCCATGGTATCCAGAATAAAGTGGAGGAAAAAGGCTTCGTCGGCCGGGTACGTGCTGCCAACCGGATGAACCACCCAATCGGAACTGCCCAGCGCCAATACCTTTCCCCCGGCCTGCTGCACCTGGTGAAAGAGGCGGCGTCCGGTCTGGCTGCCGCCTGGCCGGGAGTCCATCGTCTGGTGGTAGGCCTGCTCCACGGCCCTGTCTCCCGGCAGTGAGGGCTGAAAAATGGTGCCGCCGTCAAAGTTGAGCGTAAAATAAAAGAGGCCGCCCGGTTTGAGCAAGTTGAAGAGAAGAGGCAGCGCCTGCGATAAGTCCAGCAGGTCGAGCAGGGCGTGGGCGATGAGCAAATCCCACCGCCGGGGTTGGGCCTGGGCGGCAAAGTCGAATAAATCGGCCGTTTGCCAGATGAGGTCGATAGTGGCGTGACGTTCGCCCAGCCGGCGGCGGGCGTTGGCGATACAGTCGGGATTGGCGTCAACGGCCGTATAGTCTCCGTCAGAAAGCAGCCCCCACTCAACCAGCCGCTCCACCATCGTGCCTACTCCGGCGCCGACTTCCAGCAGGTGCAGCGGGCGGCCGAGCCGGGCCACTTCTGTTTGCAGCCGCTGCCACACGTACCGGTTCAAGGCCCGGTCATCAATCGTTCGTTTGGCCAACAAATAGCGGTTAAAGTCATTCATGCGTCACCTAAGCCGGTCTGTTTCTAATTCTGGTTGTTTCATCCTCTCTCTCCTTGTTGGGCCAAAAAGCTGCGAATGGCAGCGGCCGTTTCCTGCCAGGTGGGATGTTTTTGGTAACGACGGTAGGCAGCCAATCCCATGCGCGCCAGCCGGCCGCGATCATGGTGCAGCGTTTGGATGTGGCCTGTGAGTGTGGCGGCATCATCCGGGTCAATCAGGTAGCCGTTAACACCGGAGCGTATCATTTCTCCGGCTGCCCCGGCCGTGGTCGCCAGGACGGGCAGACCGGCCCCCAACGCTTCCATATACACAATGCCAAACCCTTCATAACGGGAGGGCATGACAAACAACTGGGCCGCCTGAAGATGGGAAGCCACCTCCGCATTAGGCAGAGAGCCTAACCAGCGCACGTTATTGGCCCGCCCCCGTTGCCCTACTTGCTGCTGTAAGCGGGCGGCATAATCCGGCTCCATCTCCAGGCTGCCAATGACGGTTAGCCGCCACTGGTGGCCTGGTAAAGAGAGAAGGACATCTAGCAGCAGGTCCAGCCCTTTGCGCTGTACGACGTTGCCCACATAGATAAGGCGCAGCGGGCCGGGCTGGTGGGCGCGGCGCATAATATGGCGGGGGGAAACGGCCGTTAACAGATGGTCCTTGCCCGGATACCCCACAACACCCGGCTTGGGTCCCACCAAGCCTTCTACCAGTTGGCGCGAATCTTCACTGTTATAAATGAAGCCGTGCACCGAGTTTAAATAAAGCCGCTCCACCTGCCGGTAGCCCCAATTTTGCCAGACAGGGCGCGGCTCGGTATAACGCAGCAGGTGGATGAGCGAGATCAGCGGATAGCTGACGCGACGGCGCAGCGCATAATTTAACGCCACCAGCGACGGATGGTTTAGTTCGTCCTGGATCAATACGTCCAGCGGTGCCTGGCACAAGGTGCGGTAGAGGTCCAGAGAAAAATTATCGCCGAGATGACGGCCGTAACTGCGCCAGGGCAGTGAGTAAAGGATAATTTCATCCCCCAACGCCTCCAGCTCCCGGCAGAGCAGCCGGTCATACAGATAACCGCCCGTCAGGGTGTCTAAACTGCCATAAATGAGTAGGCCAATACGCATGGTTTTTGAGGGTTAGGGCCGGGCATTCTGGCTCTTCAGGAATTCAGAGCTTGCCACTTCACGTTGTTCAGTGCAGGCTTTGAGCTTGCCGAAAGGGGGTTGACAAAGCATATTGCGTATTTCGTATTGCGTAACCAGAGAGAATTACGGAATACGCAATACGGAATACGACTGAACCCCGCGAATTCCCAAAGAGCCGGTATTCTTAGATAACAGCCTGCTCGTAGCTGGCCCAGGCAATCTCGTTTTCCCAAATTTTGACCCGAATACGGCTCAAAGTGGGAGCGGATAGATGGGCGGCTAAGGTCTGGCAGGCAATGCGGCAAAAATGTTCAATGCTGGGATTTAACCCTTCAAATTCGGGCAAATCGTTAAGCGTTTTGTCTTTGTAATAGGCAATCAAGGCGTTAAGCTGCTCTTCGACATGGACAATATCGACCAGGTAGCCGTGCCGGTCAAGCTGGCTGCCTTCTAGCTGGAGTTCCAGCCGGTAATGGTGGGAGTGCCATTCGTTTTCGGCCCCCCAATCGCCGCCGATCAGGTAATGTTGGGCGACGAAGTCTCGTTTGACGGCTAAGGTATACATTAATTCTCCTCTTTTGTCCTCCATCGTTAGTAATTAAAAACTATTTGCACGGCCGTTTCTGGCGCGTTGTCTAATAATTGGTAGGCCTCGGCGGCCTGGCTGAAGGGGATGCGCTGGCTGATAAGGCGGGCCGGCTGCTGCTGCTGTAGCTGCTGCCAGGCTATGTCCAGGCGGCGCGGTTTGGTCCAGCGCCCCTGCCATTGGGGGGCAATGTGGCTCACCTGGCTGCTGCGTATCTGGATATGCCGGCGGTGGAAATGGCCCCCTAGCTCTAGGACAGCCTGCTTTTGACCATACCAGGAGCCGACGAGGATACGGCCATTATAGCCCACCACGGCCAGAGCCGTGACCAACGCCTGGGGATTGCCGGAGAGTTCATACACCAGGTCGGCCCCGTCATACGCCCGTTCTCCTTGCAGACCCTGCCGTATGGCCGCCGCGTCAACCTGGTGGGGGTCCAAAATGGCGCCGGCTCCAAGCTGTTGCGACCAGTGGCGGCGCAGCGGATGGGCGTCGAGCGTCACCAGCGCTGCCAGCGGCAGCCCGGCCAGCAGCATGGTGGTCAACAGCCCCACCACCCCCTGGCCAAAGACGGCCACCTGTTCACCAATCATAGGCTGACCGTCCATGAGGAAAGAGACGGCCGTTTCCATATTGGGCAGGAAAACGGCCGTTTCCGCGGTCATACCGTCGGGCAAGGGCAGCAGCGCCTCAGGCCGGGCCACAAAATGGGAGGTGTGGGGCTGAAAGGCAAAAACCAGGCGCCCCAGCCACGCTTCCGCCACTTCAGGGCCACAGGCAATCACCTGCCCCACGGCTGCATAGCCATAGGGCAATGGATAGGCTAATTTGCCCGCCAGGGCCGTAATCGACTCGTCGGCGGCCATATCGTTGGGCATCTGACCCCGGTAGAGCAGTAGTTCGGTACCGGCACTAATGGCGGAAACGGCCGTTTGCACCAGCACCTCACCCATACCCGGCGTGGGGCACATCTCTTCCCGCAGCCGCACTTCAGAGGGGGCTTCAAAATAAAGGGTTTGTCGTTTCATAGATAGCCCATAGTACGTAATGCGTAGTGGGTCGTGGGTAGAGATTTTTACTCCGCACTACGCACTACAGTTCATGTCTCCCAGGCTACTTCGCCCGACAGCACAATATCTTGCCCCAGCCATTGGTAATCAGGGTTGTGCAGATGGGGCAGGCCGTGGCCGTTGAGCCGCTGGCCCAGGTTGGCCACGGCGTTAAGCCCGCCCAACAGGCGCGGCGAAACGGTAACAACCAGCCGGTCTACCAACTGCTGCGCCAGGAAGCTGGTGATGACCCGTGCGCCCCCTTCCACCATCAGGCTGTTTATGCCTTGCTCTTTGAGTCGGGCCAGTAAGGCGGGCAGACTGAGCAGGCCATATTCGTCTAGCGGCAGCGTCCAGACGGTGGCCCCGGCAGTTTGCAGGGCGATTATTTGGGCGGGATCGGCCGTATCGTTGGTGGCGATCCAGGGGGCACGGCCGTTTTGCAGCAGGCGGGCCGTGAGGGGCAGGCGCAGATGGGAATCCAAAATCACGGGCTGGGGGTTCGGCCCGGAAACCAGACGCACCGTCAGGCGCGGGTCATCGGCCAGCACGGTGCCAATGCCCACCAAAATAGCGTCATGGCTGGCCCGCAATTGGTGGGTCAGGCGCAGCGTTTCGGGGCCGCTAATGGGCGTGGTCTGGCCCCGCTGAGCGGCAATGGAACCGTCCAGACTTTGGGCATAGCTGAGGGTAATATAGGGACGGCCGTTACGAGGCGGCCAGGTAGGGCGCAAATCATCGAGGCTAAGGAGGTGGCGCATTCGGGTCACTTTGGTACGCAGGTAGTCGGCGTTGTCAGGGGTAACGGCCGTTGTCAGCGGCAGGCGATTGGTTACGGTCACATTCAGGGCTTGCAACGCTTCAATTTTGGCCGGATTGTTGGTCAAAAGCTGAACCTGGCTGACGCCCAAATCCTGTAAAATCAGGGCCGCTATGGTGTAGTCCCGCTCGTCGGCCCCGTGTCCCAGGGCCAGGTTGGCGTCTACCGTATCGTAGCCCTCATCCTGTAAATTATAGGCCCGCATCTTTTCCAGCAGGCCAATGCCCCGCCCCTCCTGACGCAAATAGAGCAGGGTCCCGGCCCCATAGTCGGCAATAATTTGTAGGGCACGCTGCAACTGCGGCCCACAATCGCAGCGGCGCGATCCCAACACATCCCCCGTAAAACATTCTGAATGAACGCGCACGATCATTGGCTCGTCGGGATCAGGCTCTCCCATGACCAGGGCCAGGTGTTCTTTATCGTCCTGGTCGATAATCCGGCGTTGT
>JAWOIM010000302.1:0-9129 GCA_046484685.1 Chloroflexota bacterium
CTACCAGCACGCCCACGGCCAGCAGCACGCCGACACCAATAAGCACCCAGACGCCCACACCCACGGCGCTTCCTACCCATACAGCCACAGCCACGCCTACGGCAACACCGCTGCCGACCAGCACACCGACAGTCACGCCTACAGCAACACTACTGCCAACCAATACACCAACAGCCACCTCTACGGCAACACCCCTGCCAACCAATACACCAACAAGCGCTCCCACGGCAACACCACTGCCGACCAACACACCTCCTCCCACAGCCACACCGCTGCCCACAGAAACACCCTTACCCACGAGCACACCCATTACCGGCCAACCGCTGCGCCCTATTTTAGAATGTGTGGCGGTAGCTTCTGACGGCAGCTTTATTGCCTTTTTTGGCTACCGTAATGACAATGAGATAACTATCGATATTCCCATCGGATCTAGCAACTACTTCACGCCCTGGCCCCATTATAGAGGGCAACCCACCTCGTTTCTACCCGGCCGGCAATACGCCGTCTTTTGGGCCTATTCCAGCGGCTATAATCTGGTATGGCATCTTGATGGACGCACGGCCACAGCCGGCAGCGGCGGGCCGCCATGCGGTGGTTAACCTATCACCTGCGCACAAATGGCAAAAAGGTGCCGTACTGTCCCGGTTCAAATAAAGGCCACGGCTCGGCAGCCTGGCCCATGACCTCAATCTCGTTGAGGGCAGCGACCTCCTTCCAATGCCACTGGCCACTTACAGCCTCAATTGTCAGCCGCAGGCGGTCAATTTCTAGCGGCGTGGCCAGATCAATCACTGTACCGCCATCGCTTAAGGGAAGAATTTGTCCCACCCCAATCGTTTCAACCAGACTGCCTTGACGATACAGTTGTAAAGTAGCTGCTTCTACCTGATACGGGCCGTGCTGCGCCGGCGAGCCAAAACCAGCCCAATCACCACTACCACAGTTGGTTTCACCCCCGCAATGGCTCCGATCGGAAGGCGGCCCCACCAGCCGAATTTGCCGCACGCGCTGCCCGGCCGGCCAGGTTAGGTCTACCCATTCCCCTACTGCTTCTTCTTCCGGGTCTGATATCCAGCCGGTGGTTCCATCCTGGTAACCGGTGTAATGGGGGGCGCTGTAATAGGGTGCCATCTGCGGCCCGTTGGCCGCGGCCGGCACCCAGCCGCGCCGGTCGTTGATTTTAGCCGGTACAAAGCTGTCATAACCGTCAGGATGGTAAGAACTGGCGCTGGCCGCAGCATAAGGGGCCACATTTTGCCAGCCGGACTCAGCCAACTCCAAGACATCATCCAGCGTGCCGCTGACATGGCCCATATGGCAGCCGGTGCAGGTGACCATCTCACCGGGGCGCGACCAGGCGCTGCCCTGGGCAATGGAAGCATACCCCCGGTTCCAGTTACGAACCAAACGGCCGTTTTCATCACGCAGCACAATAAAACCCATTACGTCGGCCGGCGCGGTCATGGTAAAAGCCCCGGCCAGCGTCACCGGCACCGTATCCCACAACACTGCCCGCACCTGGGTATCCTGCTGAAAATCATCACACGGCTGCGGATAGGCCGGCGGATAACAAAAAGCGCCGGTAAACTGGTTGGCGTCCAGCCACAGTTCGGCCCAGGCCACGCTGCCCGGCGGCGGCGAATTGTTGGCAAAGGGAGAGAAGAGTGAAGGGTTGGCATAGATGTTGGGATTGTGAATGACCGAGGTTTCAATATCGGCCGGACCGAGACTGCTAAAGGCATATGGGGGCAGGCTGTTGGGTACGTTCCACAGCGCCGGATCGTCGGCTGCGGTGGTGGTAAAGTCGTCGGACAGGGCCGCCCAGCCGGTACGGGCCACAATCGGTTTGGCGTCCATCACGTCGGCCGTGCCCAGCCCCAGGCTGTCCAGCGCAACAGGAAGCAACGTCTGCTCACTGCCGTCTGTCTCCATCACATAAAGCCGGTAGCGCAGGTTAGAGCCTTGCAGGTTAAAAGTCTGGCCGTTGTCCTCATACGTGCCGCTGGTAGGCAAACTATTGTCTTCGCTCGATTGGGAATAGAGAATACGGCCGTCGGGCAATCCCCAGGGATGCAGGGCGTAAGGGCCAGACCGGTCCCCCTGGCCCCATGCTTTATCGTAGGTCAGACCGGCCACGGCGTCGGTGGCATTGGCGTACATCAGGTCCAGGCCAGGGTAGGCGATGCGAACACCCGTTTCCAACGTGGTATGGACCATAGTGCTATCCTGCTGCGAGGTGTAGGCCACCAGAAACGTATCGGGTTGGCTATCTGACAAGATGACGGCCGGCTGGGCCGCATGATAAGTGTCAAAATGGCCGGAGTCGTCGGTAATGCTCCCGATGTAGCGGGGGGTCCAGGCCAACCGTTGGAAATCAGTGCCGTCCGGGTTGACCGTCATCAAATGCCAGGTGTTGGGTGCATCGCGCACATTAAAGCCGCCGGGCAGAATGGCCCGCGCCGGGTTAAATGGTGCGTTGGGATTGGGCAAAATATAGGTACCGTCGGGCAGCAAAGTACCGCCGTCACTGTTGTCAATCCGGTTATAAATGCCGCTGTTGCTGGGCTGGTTAAACTGATTCCACCAGCGGGTGAGCAAAATTCGGCCGTCGGGCAGCGGCGTTGGGTGCAGGACGCCGCCCCGCTCGGTGGTGACACGCCGCATTGCTTCGCCATCCGCTCCCATCATGTATAAATTAAATGAAATGCGCTGGTCATAATGAGTGCGGGAAGGGTAACGGGAAGAGACGAAGGTAATACGGCCGTCGGCCAGATAGGCCGGGAAAAGGTCGTGATAATGCCTATAGGTCTGCTGGTTACCAAATTGGTCGGCGTGGGGAATAGCAAAAGTGCGGTCAGAAAAGGTCAACTGGCGCAAGCTGGTCCCGGCAAAGTCATTGACCTCAACCTCATAAAGGCGCCAGCCATAGTCGGCATGGTTGGGATTGATTGTTTTGGCCCCGGCAAATATGATGCGGTTGGCGCCAAAGTTGACATCGGGCGACTGCACGTCCACCAATCCCGGCAGGGTATAGACATGCAGCGATCCGTTCGGCTGGCGCTGGACCAGTTGGCTGCCGGGGGCATATTTGGTCAACCCGGTGCCAAACTGGCCGGCTGGCCCCAACTCGTTGCCAAAGATAGTGTCACGGGTGGCCAAATGAGCGCGGGCCACAAAAATAAGGGGATCATCGGGCAGGCTGGCCGGCCGGCTGCCGGCAGCCGTGTACCAAACGGCCTGGGCTGAGTTTATCGAAACGGCCGTTACCATCACTAAAATAACGGCCGGCAGCAAAAGCCAGCCTGCTGACCGTTGTTTGCGCCCCAAACTACGTGTAACTGGGTTCATTTGTTTTTCCTCTAAGTTATTAGAACGTGGTGGGAGCAATGCGAAGTACGATGAATAGGATAAATGGTGGGAAGAATAATAGAGGGTATATGACAGCTAGTCTATAGTAAATTTGTCTTGTTGACAGAATGGGCCAACCATAGCTTTGAATCCGGCCAAGGCTTGGTACAATGGAGGCAATGATAAAAACTTATTTTCTTAAGAAGCAACACGCGCACGGTGCACCATGAAGAATGAAAATTCATCGTCTACCCCTGACTTGATCAGGGGCCGTCGTCCATGGTCTATTACGAAGGAGAAACTATGAAAAGTCTGCTACAAAAACTGAACCTGCAAGAGATCAATTCCGGCACCAGCACCGGGCCAGATAGCTGGATCGATGCCGGCGGCAAGCCGATTGTTTCCTATAACCCCACCACCGGTGAACCGATTGCCCAGGTTATTTCTACCACGGCCGACAGCTACGACACCGTTGTCCGGGCTGCCCAAAACGCTTTTCAAAGCTGGCGCGAAACACCCGCCCCGCAGCGCGGTCTGCTCATTCGGGATTTGGGCAACCTGATTCGTGACTATCAGGAGCCGCTGGGTGAACTGATCAGCCTGGAAATGGGGAAAATTCGAGCCGAGGGTATAGGCGAAGTGCAGGAAATGGTCGATATTTGTGACTTTGCCCTGGGGCTGTCGCGCCAGTTGTATGGGCTGACGATGCACTCGGAACGGCCGTATCACCGCATGTACGAACAGTGGCATCCCCTCGGACCCATTGGCATTATTACCGCCTTCAACTTTCCCGGTGCCGTCTGGTCCTGGAATGCGGCTATTGCTGCCGTTTGTGGAGATACCAATATCTGGAAACCGTCCGAATTAACGCCGCTGGTTGCCGTGGCCATCCAACATCTGGCCAACCAGGTGATGGCCGACTATGGGCTAAACGGCATCTTCGCCCTGACCACCGGCGCTGGCGAAGTGGGGCAACTGCTAAGTAAGGACAAGCGACTCCCCCTCGTTTCCTTCACCGGCTCGATTAAAACCGGCCGCATAGTGGCGCAAACGGTTGCCCAACGGCTGGGCCGCACCATTTTGGAACTGGGCGGCAACAACGGCATCATTGTGGCTCCTGATGCCAATCTGGATCTGGTGACACGGGGGGTTGTTTTTGGGGCGGTAGGAACAGCCGGACAGCGCTGCACCTCCACCCGCCGCCTGATTATGCACCGGGATGTGGCCCCCACCTTGACCGAGCGGCTGGTTAAGGCCTATAAACAAGTACCCATGGGGGATCCGCTCGAGGAAGGCACGCTAATGGGACCGCTGGCCACAGAAACGGCCGTACGCCAAATGATGGACGCCCTGGAACAGGCTACGCAAGAAGGGGGAGAAATCCTTACCGGCGGCCGGCCTCGCCCTGACCTCGGCCCCAACTTTATGGAACCTACCATCGTTAAAATGCCGGCCCAAACCGACATCGTGCGCGAGGAAACCTTTGCCCCCATCCTCTACCTGCTGGAATATGAGCGCTTTGAGGAGGCGCTGGCCATCCACAATGGTGTGACCCAGGGCCTCTCCAGTGCCCTCTTCACCGACAGCATGAGAACGGCTGAAGCCTTTCTCTCGGCGGCCGGTTCCGACTGTGGTATTGCCAACATCAACATCGGCACCTCTGGAGCCGAAATTGGTGGCGCTTTTGGTGGTGAAAAGGACACCGGCGGCGGCCGCGAATCCGGCTCTGACGCCTGGAAAGGCTACATGCGCCGCCAGACCAACACCATCAACTGGTCCACCGAGCTGCCACTGGCGCAGGGTATTTCGTTTGGCGATTAACTGCTGTATTTAAGCGGCTTTCTCAACCGGCTTTTCGGCAATGCGCTCGACCAGGATGGTGCAGTCGGCTACCAGGGCAGCAATCAACGCCAGGGCCGAGTAAACCGGCAGTAAAGCAATACCGGCCACACCCAGCAACAGCGGCACTTCCAGGTGGATGCGCCGCTGTTCATTTTTGACTACCACCCGTCGGATGTTTGTTTCGTGAACCAGCTTTTTGACTGCGTCAACCAGTTCTTCACCGGCTACCACAAATTCTTCAGTCCAGCTTGCCTGGTCTGATTGGTGAGCGGCTTCTTCATCGACATGAATACGGCCGTTTTCCGGCTCTTGATCCTGTGCATTTCCATTGACTGTTTGTTCTTCATTCATCATTATTAGCTCCTCTTGGGCTGTAAAAAAATTATTCGTACGCCACTCTATACGCAGCCAGTTGCCAAATGTTGCACACAAAACAAACTCTCACTCAAATAAAGTACACCCTAAATCACTCCGTTAACCCTGCTTATCGGTTGTTCCCTCAGCCACAAAATCAATTTCCAGGACGCCCTCGTTCAGGGCACCCCCAACGGCCCGCCGTTTAGCCAGAACGGTGGGCAAAATCATCTCCCGCTTAAAGTTGCCAATAGTGATAAACATCTCATCCCCCCGCTTGCGCAGTTTGACGCTGTCGCTGGTAACAAAGGGGAGCGGCAGCCGCAGCCGGTAGCCGCCATCTTCCATTTCGACTACCTCTTGCACCAGGCCCCGGTAGAAAATGTCGCCGGGATCGGCTTCGCCAAAACAGTCGGCCGCCAGTTGGGAAAGGGCCTCAGCCCCCACCACCTCATCGGCATAGTAGGGTACGCGGAAGAGAGGTAGAGGCCGAAAATTATTCTCAATCATCTCTAGATATTTGGCCTGGATGGCCAACCGCTTTTCATAAAACGGCCCTTCGGCCACGTCTGGCGGCAAAATGCGATTGATGACAATGCCATCAACCGGGTAGTTAAAGAGGCCCAGGTAGCTGATCGCTCTTTCCGCCTCGCGCACCACCATTTTTTCCGGCTGAAGCACGACGCGGTAGCTGCTGATGGCGGGATCGCTCAACGTTTCGCGCAGTTCGGCCGTGGCGGCGTCTAGCTTACCCAATGCTTCCATAATTTCGGCCGGACCCTTGAGCAGACGACCGGCAAAAGGACGCATTGCCTTGACCACACCTCGTTCAAAGCGGGATAAATGGCCGGCATACCAGCGGAAGGTGTCGGGCATCGTCAGCAGGCGGATTGTTTCGCCGGTAGGGGCCGCGTCGATGATTACCCGGTCAAAGTTGCGCTCTTTGGCCTGCTTATTGATGTGCAGCAGGCTGACAATTTCATCCATACCGGGGAAAGCCGACAGTTCATCGGCCACCACGTTGTTGAGGCCCTGACCGCTGATCATGCCGGAGACAAACTCTTGCAGGGTGCCCCAGTAATTGTGGATGTCGGCCACCACGCTGATTTCTTGTGCCCACAAGTTGGGGATAACTTCAACCGGCTTATGGCTAAGGGGTACATTGAGGGAGTCGGCCAGACTGTGGGCAATGTCGGTGCTGGCCACCAGGGTTTTATAGCCCAATTCGGCACAGCGAACGGCCGTTGCCGCCGCTACCGTCGTTTTGCCTACGCCCCCTTTACCTAAATAGAGAATAATTCGCATACCGTTGGTTTTCCTTGATCTATAATAAAGTTACGCCCTACAGCGTTACTCCGCAAAATACGTTCGCTGCGCTACTTCGGCTACGCTCAGCACAAGTTTGCGTTAACTCTTTTGGTTATTACCCTGCCACTTTATGCATTACGCACTACGCCCCATAAAGTTTTAAAAGAATTCATCGAGCAGTGTATAAAAGGCCAATTTTTCCTTATTTAACCGCTTGATACCATAAACATCAAAGAAACGGCCGACCCATTCTTCCCCCCAATGGTGACGCAGGCTGCGAGCGGCCAGGGCCAGATCGCGGTAGCGGTCGGCCACGCCGGCCAGACCCCAGTCAATAAAGCCGCTGATCTGACCATCTTCGATCAGCACATTGGGCAGACAATAGTCACCGTGCGTAACGTGCAGGTTCTCATAGTCGGGCTGGCTGTCGAGCAGTTCTTCAAAGAGAAGAACGGCCGATTTGCCCTGCCATTCGGGTTCAAAATCAGCTTCATCCACCTGGCCGTGAATGAGGCGCAGGCGGGCAATCTCCATCTGGACGAGCAGCCGCTGGTCAAAGGGGCACTCCTCGACCGGGATAGCGTGAATCTGGTGCAGCCCCTCGGCCAGGAGATCGACCAGTTGCTTGAGGTTGCTTTTGTGGTGGGGGTCAATGGCCGTGCGACCGACAACGGCCTTCATCAACAAATACTCCACCCCGTCAGCTTCACCATAATAACATAGTTCGGGAACAGGTAGACGGCCGTGCAGCCACTCCAGCCGCCGCGCCTCCGCCTGCAACTGATAGACACTCTGCGCCGATGACACCTTGAGGTACAAATCGGGCACATCCTCCCGGGAAAGCCGGTAGACCAGGTTGCCGGATTGGCCCAGCCTGACCTGCTGCAAGCGTCGCTTCTGGATCAGGTCACCCAGCACCGGAGGCATGGCTTCCAAGAGAGCCACTTCTGCGGGAACGGCCGTATTGACCACCACCCCATACCCCACCGCCTCAAACCGCTCCGGCTTCGTCAGGTCAATTTCTACGCTGGAAAACAAGCCCTGTGGCCGGCGCGACACCCGGTACGGCAGCCGCTTGAGGACCACCCAAACCGCTTCATTCTCATTCAGTATCTCGCCGGTCAGGCGGCGAATGCCCGCCTCACGTGCCCGCTCGGCTATCATTTGCAGCAGGCGCGTGCCAATACCCAACCCCTGACAGTCATCCCGCACCGACATGGCCACCTCGGCCACGCCCGGCTCCAGAACGACGTAGCGGGCCGCCCCAACGGGTGCGCCCGGCTCGCCGGGCAGGTCGGCAAAGCCGATTAAACCCTCCTGCTGTTCTGGCTCTGCCTGCGCAATTCTCTCGGCTTCTATTATAACTTGTGCCTGTGGCGGATGTTCCAGGTTACGATGAAAGCGCTGGTAGCGGCTTTCCGGCCCCATATGGTCAAAAATAGTAATCAGATTCTCTACATCATCCGGACCAACTAAGCGTACGCGAACGGCCGTGCCGTCTTTAGCCGTAATCGTGGCCAGCCAGATTTCTTGTTCAGTTCTCTCTAACATCATGATATGCTCCCTGCGCGGCAGAAATGACGCACCGCGTCAAAGCAAGGATAACACAGCCAGACTTACCAGGCAAGTGCTGAAATTCACCAGTTAATTATTCCACCCACCCTACTAATTGTAACATCAAAGCAAAATCCTTTATACTATATGTGCAACTCAAAACCTATAACCTGCGTAATAGTCAATGTAACCCGCTACGCACGACGGTTTATGGCAACTTAGCGTCCACTGCGTTGATTATTTGACGCAAAGGCGCTAAGAAAGCAAAGACACAAAGAAAAAAGCAGGTAAACTTTGCTTCTCTCCTTTAGACCTTTGCTCCCTTTGCCTCTTTGCGTTAAATCTTTTTGTGGAATACGCACTTAAAGTTATCTCAGACAACAAGGAAAGGTAAACGATTATGAGTCCCAAAAAAGTAAAAAGCGACCGCTACCAAACATTGCGATCCTCCCTGGAGGAGCTGCCCTACATCAACCCGGCCCAGGTCGATACCTGGATCGACTTGCAGCAAACGATTGACGATACCCGCGACTATTTGATTCGCGCCGTGCCGCAGGCCCAGTTCAGCATTGACGAAGCACAGAAGATTTTGGAGCAGCGCACCTACACCCTCGTCTTCTTTGGCGGCACGGGCGTGGGCAAAAGCACGCTCATCAACGCCCTGCTGGGGCGCAATTTACTGCCGACGGGAGCAGTAACGGCCGTTACCGGCACCATCGTCTA
>JAWOIM010000420.1:0-2739 GCA_046484685.1 Chloroflexota bacterium
GACCTATAAAGCGCATTGGCGAATTAGCCGTGTATGACATCAGCTTACGCATTGGTGCGTATTTAGGGTTAGCACCAAAGCGCGTCTACATACATTCCGGTACGCGGTCGGGCGCAAAGGCTATCGGAATATATGATGGGCAAAAATCAATCGCGCTTGACAAGCTGCCAACACCTTTCCACCAGCTCACCCCGCGAGAGGCTGAGGACTGCCTCTGCATTTATAAGGATGCTTTGAAAAGAGCTTAGATTGTTATGGACTTTGCGGATTTCAATGACATCATCAACCAGGACTTTCGCGGTTTTGTAACAGTTGAGACCTTACAACAATCCGCTTGCGCTGACATACCCGATGAACCGGGAGTCTACTTTATTTTATGGCCACTATCTGAAACGCCAACCTTCTTGCCCGAAAATATTGGTGGCCATTTTAAGGGTAAGAATCCAACCGTTACCATCCGTAACCTAGAGAAAAAATGGGTGAACGGGGCTAAAATCATTTACATTGGCAAAGCCGGTAGTGTCGCAAGTAAAGCGACCCTAAGTCAACGATTGTACACATACATGAAGTTCGGTATGGGAAACCCTGTCGCGCATTGGGGCGGCCGTTACATTTGGCAGATCAAACAATGGCGCAGTCTACAGGTGTGCTGGAAAATCACCGAAGGTCACGAAGCACCTATTCTGGAAAGCCAGCTTATCCGGGAATTTGCTGAGCAATATGGTAAACGGCCGTTTGCCAATCTACGTAACTAAAACCCTCACGCTTCACGCATCACGCATCACGCCCCCCACCTATACAAACTGCACACCAACCTCCGCCCATCCTTGTACACTTTCACCATAGCCCCAACCCCTACCTTCCCCCTATACTGAATAGTGCGTCCCCAAAATAGGCTTGACGCAGCACGCAAAAACATTCTATAATCTTTGTTATCATGAACGTAACTATCAGCCTGGTCCTTATTAGCCTCATTATTATTGTCCTCCTTATTGAGGAGGAGACAGTACCCGTTGGGTGAGGTTAAACACAGGCAATAGTTAGCAGCAAAGCAAACAGGTCTACACAAAACCGCCCAACAGGGCGGTTTTTTTGTTATCAGGACGTGATGCGTGAAACGTGATACGTGATTGAAAAGCCCTCACGTTTCACGTATCACGTTTCACGCGAGGCACGAGGAGAGACAAGATGAGTAAAAAGAAGAGCGGCGGCCAGATTATTTGGGAGAGCCTGATTCACGAAGGGGTGGATGTCGTCTTTGGGCTGCCCGGGGGGGCCATTTTGCCCACCTATGATGAACTGTTTAAGCACAATTACCCCATCCACCACGTCCTGGTGACCCACGAGCAGGGGGCCTCCCACATGGCCGACGGCTACGCCCGCCGGACGGGTAAAGTAGGCGTCTGCATTGCCACCTCCGGGCCGGGGGCCACCAATTTGATTACCGGCCTGGCTACAGCCCACATGGACTCCACCCCCATTGTGGCCATTACCGGCCAGGTTCCTACCAGCCTGCTGGGGCGCGATGGCTTTCAGGAGGCAGACGTGCAGGGCATCAGTATGCCCGTCACCAAGCACAACTACCTGATTACCGACATCAAGGACCTGCCCATGGCCCTCAAGGAAGCGTTTTACATCGCCCGCACCGGCCGGCCGGGACCGGTCCTGGTCGACGTCTGCAAAGACGTGCAGCAGGCGGAAATGGAATTTGAATACCCCGACTCTGTTTACTTGCCCGGCTACAACCCCAACCAAAACGCGCCTGACCCGGCAGCGGTGGCCACGGCCGCCCGGCTGCTCAACGAAGCCCAAAAGCCGGTCATCGTTTCCGGCCAGGGTATCTCTATTGCCCGCGCCGAAGCCGAACTGCGTCAGTTGGCCGAAATGGCCAATATCCCCGTGGCCACCAGCCTGCTGGGCATCGGCACCATCCCCGCCACCCATCCCCTCTGCATCAGTTGGGGCGGCATGCACGGCGAGGCCTACTGCAACTACGCTCTGCAAGAATGTGACGTGTTGTTCGCCATTGGTGCCCGCCTCGACGACCGGCTGACGGGGGCCTTTGACAAATTTGCCCCTAAAGCCAAAATCATCCACGTCGACCTGGACCCGGCCGAAATGGGCAAAAACCTGACCATCCACACGCCGGTAGTGGGGGATGCGCTGCTGACGCTGAGGGCGCTCCTGCCCCAGGTTGAAGCCAAAGAGCATCCCGCCTGGCTGGCCCAGATTGAAGAATGGAAACGGGATTCCCAGGCGCGAGACATTTTGACGCAGGAGACGGATGAACTGGTGGCCCCGTACGTGATGCGCCAGTTGTGGCACGCCACCAACGAGGGGGACTGCACCGTCGTCACCGACGTGGGCCAGCACCAGATGTGGGAGGCCCAATATTTCCACCACACCAAGCGGCGCAGTTTGCTGACCTCCGGCGGGTTGGGCACGATGGGCTATGCCCTGCCAGCCGCTATCGGGGCCCAAATGGGTGATCCGGAAGAAGAGGTCTGGGTGGTGGCCGGGGACGGCGGCTTCCAGATGACCATGCCGGAACTGTCGACGATTGTGCAGGAGCGGCTGCCGATCAAGATTGCCATCATCAACAACGGCTACCTGGGCATGGTGCGCCAGTGGCAGGATATTTTCTACAATCGCCGCCACGCCGGCACACCCCTGTTTAACCCCGACTTTGTGAAGCTGGCCGAAGCCTACGGCATCCCCGGCCGGGCCGTCACCCGCAAA
>JAWOIM010000463.1:0-3318 GCA_046484685.1 Chloroflexota bacterium
CCACGGACCAAGATTTGTGTCCAGGCTCAGCAACTCTCCGCCCGCCCGAATTAGTCGGCCGCTGCCGGACTTTCCAGAGAAACAGTGCGGTCGGCCAGCGAAGCCAGTCCCTGACGGGTAATGTGCCACAATTCCCACACAATGGGCAGCATCGAAATTGTCCAGAACAGGTAGGCTATGCCATGCAATACACCCTGATAATTGGTTAGAAAGATGCCGGCCCACAGGAAAAAGCCGCCTATGTGAACCGTAACCAGGCTTAACCAACTGCCACCCAACCGCGCCGGCAACTTCGGCAGGAACAGCCGGTAGAAGAAGTAGGGAATGAAGGCATAGCTAAACTGCAGTACCCAACCGTAGACCAGGGCTTGCGGCGCGTTCTGCTCAATACCGGCACCGGGAAAGCCGGGCACGTCAAAAATGATCAGGGGAGCCACCAGCACCGGTGCCAGAATCCAGAAGTAAGCCGTCACCAGATGCCAGATACCCGGCTGAGACCAGACAGCTTTATCGCCCCACAGCGGCTTAATGACGTTCAGCAGCAGCCAGATAGTAGCTGCCAGAAACAGTATAACGCCGGGTACGGAAAACCAGTTGGATTGGACCCAAGGCCCTAAAACCAGACCAAATGCGCCAATGGTCAGCATCCAGTAGATAGGCGTGACCGAACGGGGCCAGGCCAACGGCCGTTTTGCCCACGTGGGGTACATATCTACCAGCAGTCCGGCAAAGACCAGCGTCAAAAAGCCCCAGTTGTTGGCGTGAATATGCACCTCAATAGGTATCTTGATTCGCAGCCATTCACTCCAGCCCAGCCACAAACCCGTGCCCACGATAATGCCCACCAGGAGATAGACAAGACCGGTGATATAGAATTTACGGCCGGCGCTGCCGCCCGCACTTGATTGCGTTGGGGCTGCGTCCCGCATTTGCCGCAGTTGGATAATCAGCAAGGTCGTAGCAATGAAAATTAGCGTACCACCAATGAAAATGAGCGCCTGGTTGATAATGGGAATACCTACCAGCAGCGTCAACAGGCCGATATTCAGGGTGAGCCAGATATCCCAACGAAATTTAGGTCGGGGGAGGCCGGCCTGAATGGCCACAATGGCCGGCAGCAGGCCGAACAGCGCTTCTGTTACTGCGCCCAGGGTAATAAAGTGAATGCGCAGCCAGCGCAGACCGTGAAACCAGGGCAGCAGGGTAAAGCTGGTTAGGGCGGCGTCGGCGGCAATTAAGGCGGCCATCGCCATGAACAAAGCCGTCATCAAAAAATAAAGATTCATGTTGTCTCCTCCGTGTCTACAATAGCAAGTATTATGCTATCGTTCTGGTTGATGGGTGGGCAGGGCAGCGATCTGCCGGCGCGGTATACGCAGCCAGAGCCGATTCCTGTCCAGACGTTCCAGCAGATGAATGGGAACAAGGTGGTAAACGGCCGTTGGCGGCAGTTGCCCTAATAAAATATGGCTGATTAACTGGGATGAACCATCCAAAACAACCGCCGCAACCACGCCGGCAACAAGATTATCCCGGTCCAAAACCAGCATACCGCGCCAAACTTCACCACAAATAGCACAGGTTGTGCTGTGTTCAATCGTGCCCCGCACCAGCAATTTTTGTGTGTTCATGCCTTATTCCGGGAACAGGCCAACAGCGGTTAACTGATCTGCTGCCGGTAACCGGTAACCAGAATGGCCACGGTAACAACGGCTGCGATCACGTGCAAAAAAGCAGTGACGCTGCTGGCCAGTAAAGTCTTGTGTTCCACCGGCAACAGGTAATCGGGAATGATGCTGAGAACAAGGATAACAACCGCCAGTTTAATAAAGGATTGTTCTGGTTGAGCTTTACGGCCGGCCAACCAGGCAAATATGGCGGTAGCGGCCACGGCCGGAATAAGCGTGAACAGGGCCGAGCGAAGATAGCTTTCTAGCGGTTTGAATAGGGCAATCTCCGGCCAGATGGCAATCGCTATGGCCTGGGTGACTAATACGGCCGACATGCTGGCCACGCCAGCGATAGCGCCCAGCCAAATCCACCGGTTTCTGTCTAATTGCGACTTGTTTGGGGTATGTATTACGGTCATCGAACCTGCTCCTTTATGCTAAAAACAAAAATCATGTAACCAATGGCAATAGCATACCAGTTACATGATTGGTGGTCGCCGACTTTTGTCGGGTAGCAGAGATTTAGGAGTTTAGGAGATGAGCGCGGCCAACGCCGGCCGGTTTACAATGCGGATTTGCTGTTTTTCGACCTGAATCAGGCCATTGTTTTCTAGCTCGCGCAGCGCTCGCTGGATGACGTCAGGCACTGTGCCCAATCGGGCAGCCAGTTCGGCCTGGGTGTACCAGCGCGGCCGGTGTAGAATGCCCTCGTCGTCGGCGCTTTCCAGTAGTAGTCGGGCCAGCCGGTCAGTGACGGTGTGCAGGGAGAGTTCGGTCACCAGGGAAACCAGGTATAAGATGCGTTCAGATAGTTTGGCGATGACTTGCTCGGCGAATTCCGGCCGTTCGCGCAGCAGACGGCGCATAGCCGTACGGGGGATAAGCCAGATGCCGGCCGGTTCGAGGGCAATGGCCGTTGCCGGATTTGGCTGGTTGGTAAAGACGCCAATTTCGTTGAATGTCTCACCTGCTTCCAGAAAACGGAGGGTTTGCTCTCGCCCTGACGGGGCTGTTTTAACTACCTTCAGCCAGCCACTCTGCAAATAATAGAGACCAGACGGCATTTCCCCTTCAAGCATGACGACCTCACCGGCTGTATATTCATGCCAGCGGGCGTTGAGGCTTAGCTGGGCCAAAATTTGCTCATCTATATCGGCAAAGAAGGGGGTGGCTTGCAATTGCCGGCGCAGCCGATCGCGTGGGGGAGGTGAAGATATCATAACCTGGTTACTTTACATATATTTTGAACTTACGGCAAACAGTTCAGCCGTTACAGTCGAACGGCCGTCATCGCTTCCCGTAAGATTTCGGCCGGCTGCGCCAAAAAAGCATTCGGTGAACGGAATAGGGTATAGGCAGTTTGCCCCCCTGCCATACCCGCCAAATGGCCTAATCGGGTATAGGGTATATGACGCTAGATTTTCAAGAGAGGGTTAAGTATAGTTAAGTAAAGCGGTAGCCAACTGCCGCTATTATTGTTAAAGTATGAGAGTGACCTATGACTGAATTGCTCGTTTTGCCCCAAGATTGTGCTGCGGCTGCCGTCCAGGTGACGCAGGCGTTGGCCGGCTGTGGTCTAAAAGTCGTCCGTTCCTTTGACTTGCGCCATGTCTGGCCGCGGACAGATGGCGTACCGGATACTGCTTTG
>JAWOIM010000332.1:0-3382 GCA_046484685.1 Chloroflexota bacterium
GCTGTGCATTGCTTCCAGGGCGGGCAGGCCAAAGCCCTCGTAATGGCTGGGCGTGACCAACACGCCGGCCGCCCGGTAAAGGTGAGCCAGCGTTTCGTCAAAGATGCCGCTGAGATGGCGCACCTGGTTTTGCAGGCCCAGTTGCTCAATAGTGGCAAAAATCTCGTCGTATATCCAACCTTTGCTGCCGACGAGGATGAGGGGGAGGTCAACGGCCGTTTCTGCCCTCATTTGTTTATACGCCCGCAGCAGCATGGGCAGATTTTTACGCGGCTCTAAGGTGCCCACAAAGAGGATAAAGTCACGGGGCAAATTGTGCTGGGCTAATGTGGCCTCAATCGCCTCTGTACTGTAATCGCGGCTGTAAAGCGGGTTGGCCGCCAGATAGACGGTCGTAATTTTGGCCGGATTGATGCCCAACTGTTCAATCACATCCTGGCGCGTCGCTTCACTGTCGGCCGTTATATGATCGGCATGGTCTACTGCCCACTCTATCTGGTCTGCGTAGTAACGCTTGCTCTCTGCGGTTAAGAACTCAGGAAAGTAGATAAAGTTGAGGTCGTGGACGGTAATCAGGTGCTTTCGGGCACCCCGCTGCGGCGGGATAAAGTCGATACTGTGCAGCAAATCGAGGCGGCGGGGCAGCAGTTCGGCCGACAGCGCCCAGCGCTCCCAGCGGTGGTGGCAGGGGGTGTAGAGGTTCTGGCGTTGGAAGTTGGGCACGTTGGGGGTGTAGGAACGGCCGTCTTTGGCCATCTGCAGCACGCTGTACCGGTTCGTCTGGTCCAGCGCCGCCAGCGCCGGCAGCAAATGGAGCGCAAACTGGCTGATTCCCCCCATCTGATAATAGGGCAGGCGGCAGTCAATGCCGATATGCAAGTTATCATTCATTAAACGATTTACCGATTTTGCTGTTGTTGGGTATAATCAATTGGTTAACATCCGCTAATTACACCCTGTTATTGGTATGGACTACACTGATGGGCGAAAAAGAATGGATACAAGACTTTGAAACCGGTTTAGATCGCCTTCGTATTCACTTTGTTGTCGAACAAGGTCAAGTTACTAAAATATTTGTGGTGCAATATGAAGCTTACATTGATGGACAATGGCAAGCAATAGTACGATTTGATGAAGCACACGGCTTCTTCCACAAAGATATTATGTCACCTTTTGGCCAACAAGAAAAGATTGCACAGCCAACAAGCAATAAAAACATGGCATTAACCGATGCTATCGACGACATCAGACAATTCTGGCGTATTTAGCGGCAGGCTTACGAGGACAGGAAGCATGAAAAAAAATAGCCAGACAAATTTAACAGATAAGAACTTAGATCAACTAAATGAGTTTCTCAACAAAGAACTTGCTGGCGAAGGATTTGCTGCCCAAATACCAGACGGTGCCCACCTTTTTTATGGCTCGGCTATAAATGCGGACCTGACCCGTGACAATCTTGATTTGGCCGCCAAAGTATGGTTGGGTATGATGCTAGGTTACATCGAAGATGCACCCTTAACAATGGTATATGAGAAACAGCCGGGCCAGCAGGTAACACTAGACTTGTCTACCATGCTTTCCAAGAAAGAGGCTGAGTCTGCTATCTTGCGCTTTCAGAAGGAAAGCCGGCAGCAAATAAGCAGCCAAATTCAAAAAGCTTTAGCCGTATAAACACATTATAGGAAAACCAGTACGTGTGACCAATCAACTTAAACAAAATGAGGCCAGGGCGGGAACAGACTCTCTCAGCCCGGCCGCCCAAATTGAGAGCCTCCTTTTCGTGGCCAGCGGTCCAGTCTCTACCTACCGGCTGGCCACTGTGCTGGATATGGGGCAAACGGCCGTTCACAATCTGCTCGACGACATGGCGGCCGATTATGCCCAACGGGGTCTGCGCCTGCAATGGAACGGCAGCGCGGTCCAGTTGACGACCGCCCCCGAAGCCAGCGCCCTGATCGAATATTTTCTGGGACTGGAAGTGACCAGCCGCCTGAGTCAGGCCGCGCTGGAAGTATTGGCCATTGTGGCCTACATGCAGCCCATCACCCGTCCCCAGATAGACGACATTCGTGGTGTCAACTCGGACGGGGCGCTGCGTACGCTGCTGAGCAAGGGGCTGATTGAGGAAATCGGCCGTATGGAAACGCCCGGCCGGCCGATTCTCTACGGCACGACTACCGAATTTTTACAACATTTTGGCCTGGCGGCGCTGGATGAAATGCCGCCGCTGCCGGAAGATGAAGAGGAGTGAAACGTGAAACGTGATGCGTGAAAAACCCTCACGTTTCACGCATCACGCATCACGCCCTATCTACTATGTCAGAACGAATACAGAAGCTAATGGCCCAGGCCGGTATCGGCTCGCGGCGACATAATGAGAAGCTCATCAAACAGGGGCGGGTCATCCTAAACGGCCGTCTGGCCCAGTTAGGTGATAAAGCTGACCTGGAAAAAGATGAGATCAAGGTTGACGGCCGTATCATCAACGACAGCGGCCACACCTACATTGCTCTCAACAAGCCCAAAGGGGTTATCTCCTCACTGGAAGATGAGCTGGACGAAGATCGCACCACCGTGCGCGACCTGATTCCCCTGCCCGGTCACATATATCCCGTCGGCCGCCTGGACAAACAGAGCGAAGGGCTGATGCTGATGACCAACGACGGCAAGTTGGCCCATCGCCTGACCCATCCCCGCTACGGCCATGAAAAAGAGTATGAGGTCACGCTGGAAGGGGCACTGGCCGACGAGATGATTGAGCAGTGGCGGCGCGGACTGCGCTTAGACGACAAAATGACGGCCCCGGCCGGCGTCACCCTGATTGAACGCACAGCCGAACAAACCCGCCTGCAACTCACTATGCGCGAAGGGCGCAAACGACAAATTCGGCGCATTGCCGCCCAGTTTGGCCACCCGGTGCAGCAGTTGGTGCGACGTAAAATTGGCCCCCTGACCCTGGGCAACCTGCAACCCGGTCAATGGCGGCATCTGACCCCGGCTGAAGTATCTGCATTACAAAAGACCGTGAAACGTGATGCGTGAAGTGTGAGGCATTAGCCTAGCTCATCACGTTTCACGTTTCACGTATCACGCCCAAAGGAGCATTTTTTGAACGACTTAACATCCGTCATAGCCATTGACGGCCCGGCGGCGTCGGGGAAAACGACGATTGGCCGGCTGCTGGCCGAACGGTTAGACTATTTACTGCTGGACACGGGCAGCATGTACCGGGCCGTGACTCTGGCCGCGCTGCGCCAGGGAGTAGATGTAGAGGACGAAACGGCCATTACCCACCTGGCCCAATCACTCACCATTGACATCAAACCGGCCGCCGGAGAAAAAGACGGCCGTCTTTCTACCACCTTGCTCAACGGCGAAGACG
>JAWOIM010000509.1:0-6788 GCA_046484685.1 Chloroflexota bacterium
GGTTGCCCGCATCCGGGCAGGCACAAGGCCCGCCCCACCATTCGGCCGTTCCCCTCAAAATCTACCAGGCTGCCGGGGGACAACCTTCAGCCCACCAGGGCTTGCACCTCGTAGCCGGATGGTTTACCATGCGGCGGGCCTGGAAAACAGAGGGTCATGCAAAAGCAGGCTTACGGCCGTTATCCAGGTTAAGCCCTACCCAAATGAGCGCTGCTCCTGCCAATAGCGTATCAGGCCCAGACCGATGAACAGCAGCCCGACCAACGCCAACCAGACCAGCGGCAGCGGCTGGGCCGCCCCCGATGCGGGCAAAATTACCTGCGCCACAGCCGCCTGGCGTATACAAAAATTAATGCCCGTGACGCTGAGGTTGTCGGCCGAAATAGGTGCCGAAAGCGTGGCCTCCGAGGTAACGACCCAATCGGCCCCGGGCCGGGCACGGATAGTCCAATAGCTGGCTCCGGCGGCAAACAGACCAAACTGGCCGTCCGGCCCCGAGGTCAGGGTAATCACCGTTTGCTCATCACTGCTGACAAACTCTACCGGAATTCCTTCTACCGGTCCTTCCCCTTCGACGCCGGTGTTGATGCAACGGCCGTCTCCCGTCACATCCTCATAGACCATCCCCTGAATCGAACCGCTCACCGCATCTGCGGCCGGCGGCTCTGCCCCATCCCCATTGTCAGGCGTGGCGGTGGGACCAGGCGGAATGGTGGGGGTAACGTCCGGCTCATTGGTCGGCGTGGGGCGCGGTGTCTCATTTTGGGCCTCAACCAGACCGGCACTGCTAAACAAAAAAAGTACGGTCAGGCAAACAGTCCCCATTAGAACAACTTGCAGCAATTTTTTCAGGAAATAGTTTAACATGATGACCCTCTCCAGCTAATAGGTTTGACAATTTATGTCTAATTATACACATTCTGCCCCGCCTGTGTACCTTAAAATTTAGCCAGGCCCGGTACTTATGTCATATAACAGGCCCTTAACAAGAGGGGAAAGTAAAAAGTAAGAAGCGAGAAGTGACCGGACATCCAGGTCTTACTTTCCACTTTCTACTTTCCACTTCTTACTTCTTACCTGAGCGGCGTTCCTCAAATAGGAGCCTGGGCCACGCGCCGCTCCAGGGCAGTTCGGTTTACCAAATGAAGCGTCATCCAGATGGCAAACACCACCACCCCACAGGTGGCGATAACCAACGTCACCTGGCTGACATGCCACCCCGCCGTGTCTTGCAGCAGGCCGGCGGCCAGGATAGAAATGGATTGGGTCAGCGTCAACATGGCAAACTCAAACGCAAACACACGGCCCCGGTAGCGATCGGGAACCAGCAAATGGAGCAGCGCCGCCGAAAAAACCCACACCGCCCCCGTGCCCACCGTGCGGATCAAGGTTCCCAACAAAAAGAGGCTAAACGTGGGCGCCAGGCCAATAACAAATATGCCGCCCACCATCAAGCCCATGCTGGCGCTGATCGTCCACAACATGCGCTGCGGCACATCCTTGAGCCAATAGCGAATCAGAATAGGACCAAGGCCGGTGCCCAATCCGGTCATCACATAGATCACGCCCAATGCGGCCGTCCCCGCATTTTCAATGTTTAACGTCTGCTGCCAGGCCGGGACGTGCAGCGGGAAAACCTCATGGGCAAAGCTGATTTCCAATACGTTGATGCCCCCCCACACCAGCGACCCCACCGCTTTGGCCAGCACAATCATCAACAGGAGCGGTTCGCGCCACAAATAGCCTAACCCTTCAAACAGTTCCAACCAGCCGCTGCCCAGGGCCACGTCTCGCTCGACCGTAATCTGGATACGGCTCAAAACCCAGGCCGACAGAAGAAAGGTGAAGGCATCCATGACAAAAGCGGTGTCGGCCCCAAAAATAGCGGCCACTACCCCCCCCAGAAACGCGCCTAAGGCCAGCATGGTACTCCAGGTAAGGCTGTCCAGGGCATTGGCTTTAACCAGCTCATCGGGGCGGACGATGTTGGCCAAAACGGCCGTTCGTGCCGGGGTAAACAGGGCGCTCATCGAAAACTGGAAGACGGTCAGTCCATACAGCAGCCAGACATGCTGTGGCTCCCGCACAAAGAGAAAACCCAGAACAATAAAAGCCCGCAGCACATCGGTAAAGACCATGATCTGCTTGCGATCATACTTGTCGGCAATAACGCCGGCCAGGGGACTAAAAAGAAAAAGGGGGAGAAAGCGGGCCAGAAAGAGGGCGCTAACGGCCGTTCCCGTATCGGTGATTTGCGTCAGCCGTTCGGCCGAGGCAATCAGGTTGAACCAGTCGCCAAGCTGCGTAATAACGCTGCCCAGCCATAAATTGCGGTAGTTGCGGTTGTTGCGCAACAGGTCGATATATTCATTCATTGCCGGCAATTATCTCTCCGTAAGCGAATAAGGTCACGATTCTACCGGCTCGCCGCCACGGAGACCACTATTTGAGCAAAACGCAAAAGAGCGCAGCCGATTTGGCCGCGCTCTTCAAGTTCCATCTCAACCTGCCCGGTCTTTGAGACCAGGCAGATTTGACAACGGGAGGTAATTTTTAGACGCTTGTTTAAGTAGCCTGTGCCTGGTAACTTACTGTCTGCTGGGGCTGCGTGCGCGTACGGTACCAACCAATCAGGGCCAAAACAGCCACAATAACGGCATAAACAATGGCCGCATTAGAAACGAGGGGAACGGCCGTTTGGTTAACGCTAATGGCCACCAGCGCCCAAATGACCACCCCTGCATGGGCAAAATTGCGGCGATTAAACAAAACCGCGCCGGTAATGAGCGTGGCGACACCCATCATTATCACCGACCAGAGCGGCTCAGAAATACCCCAGCCACCCCATTCATAATAAACCAGGGTACCGGCAACATTGGCTACGGTGGCCACTGTAATCCAGGCGGTATAGAGGCTAAAGGGAATGTGCACCAGCCAGCGATCGGCCCAATTGCTAAAATCAAGCCGCCGTTTGGCGGCCGGCAGCCCCAGGTCCAGGCGTACGTAAATTGCCAGCAGTGTCGCCAGCAGCCCCAGCATGAGCACCACAGACAGGATGTAATAGCCATAATGCCAGGCAAACAGCCAGGCAGCGTTTAGCACTGAGGTCAAAGCAAATAAATACCCCACGCGGCGCAGCATCGCATTGTCCCGCTGCGACGGCAGCGCCTGGTAGACCACGAACCCGGTCAGCCCCAGGTAAATTAATCCCCAAATGCTAAAGGCGTAACCGGCGGGGGTAAAATAGGTGAACAGCGCATCTGATACCTCACCGGCCGTCACCCCGTTTAACGGCAGGGCATTGGACAAATAATTGACCAACAGCGTGCCAATATAGGTCACAATTACTACAATTTGTCGAACCGTGTCATTTCTCTGTATCGTATCCATGATTAAATATTAACAAAAGTTGTGCAAATTGTCAATACACGCTCAGAGAAAGCTGTGCAACCAAAACAGGCTGCGTTCCGTAAAGGGAACTGTATAATACATAAGTTGAAATGTGCGGCGTGAGACGTGAGACGTGAGACGTGAGACGTGAAGCGTGAGACGTGAAGCGTGAAAAAGAAGTCCTCACGTATCACAAACCATGGTCTATAGTCTATGGTCCATGGTCCCTAGTTCAGAAAAGGAGATTGTATGCAAACTCCCTTTCCCCCCGCCGGTTATGTCTTGGCCGAATCGGCCGTTGCCGGCATAACCGTCTACAAACCGGCACCTGACCAGACGCCCCACCAGCCGGTGGTCAATTTTCGCTGCCCCCACTGTGACGGCGTCACCGCCTACAGCACCGACAACGGCGGCCTCACCTGTGGCTATTGCGGCTACCATGAAGCGCCTACCGCCGAGCATGTGGGGCGTCAGGCCGAAGCATTCGAATTCACCGTTGCTGCCTGGGAACGCTCCAGCCACGGCTGGGGGGAAGCCCGCAAAGAGCTGGAATGTCAAAGCTGCAGCGTTCATACCACCCTCTCTACAGAAATGCTGACCCATACCTGCCCTTTCTGTGGCAGCAATAAAGTGGTTCAGATCAAAGCTCCCCAGGATATTTTGCGGCCCCGCTTTCTCATTCCTTTTACCGTCACTACCGAGTCCTGTCGCCGGCAGGTGGCTGACTGGTTGGGCAGCAGTTGGATGGTCCCCAAAGGCTTAAAGCGGCTGGGTCATGCGGCCGAATTTGTGCCCATTTATATCCCCTTCTGGACATTTGACGCCCGCACTACGGCCGACTGGCGAGCCGAAGTGGCCCACACACAGCGTTATACCGTGCGCGTAAACGGCCGTACCCAAACCCGCACCCGTACTGTCTGGCGCTGGGAATCGGGTAACGTCAGCCATTTCTTCGATGACCTGATCCTTCCCGGAAGCAGCCAACTCAGCCCGCTCCTTCTCAGCCAGATCGACCGCTATGACCTTGACGAGCTGGTCGTCTACGACCCCTCCTACCTGGCCGGTCTCCAGGCCCAGGCCTACGACCTGCCGCTAGACACCGCCTGGGAACGTGCCCGCCGCCAAATGCGGGCGGCCATCAAACAATCTTGCCGCCGGCAAGCCACTTCTAACCGCATGCGAAATTTCAGCATGACCCTGGACTTTAGCGAAGAAAGCTGGCGCTATATCCTGCTGCCCCTCTACCTGGCGGTCTATCATTATAATCAAGCGCCTTATCAAATTATGGTCAACGGCCAGACCGGTCAGATCGCCGGCCAGCGCCCGGTAGACCGGCGCAAAGTGGGCCTGGCGATGGCCGCCTCACTGCTGCCCGGTCTGCTGGCGGCTCTGATTGCCCTCCTGTTAAGCTGGCTGCGGCCAGAAATGCATGTCACGCCGTTCATATTGGCCGCCTTCACCTTCTTTGTTATTGGTATCATTGTGGCCGGCCTCATATTCTACCAGGCCCGCAAAATGGATGAGATTTAATCATGGCTGAACCGTGGCTCGATCAGTGGCCGGATACTTACCAATCGGCCATCTGTGAACAATGTGACTGGATTTTTCTGCTGCCACCTGAGCAGTTGTCAGACCGCTGCCCCCACTGTGGTCAGACTGGCTTCACGCTGTTGGATGCGACCGACGACCGGCCCATTTATACAGAACCCCCTGAACTGGTAGCCTCCTTTGCCCTCAGCCCGGAAAAACGAAGCCAATCGTTACAAGCTTTCACGCGCCGGGGCTGGTTCCCACCGGAAGATTTGACGGTAGAGCAACTAAGCAGCCGTTTGCGCCCTGCCTATCTACCGATGTGGCTGGTGGATGCCGACGTAACGGCCGTCTGGCAGGCGGAAGTGGGCTTTGATTATCAGGTGATCAGTCATCGAGAACGGTATGGAAACGGCCGTTGGCAAACGGAAGAAGTGCGCGAAACGCGCGTGCGCTGGGAAACGCGCCTGGGTCAGATAGAGCGCCACTACGCCAACAGCCGCGCCCCGGCTTTAGAAGAACAGCCCCAGCTCACGCAACAAATAGGTGACTACAAGCTGGACGCCGTCCAGACTTACGCCCCTGCTCAGTTACAGGGTGCCCTCGTTCGTCTGCCTAACCGCCCCCCTGCTGACGCCTGGCCTGAAGCAGAAGCCGTCATTAAGAAAAAAGCGCTGGTCGACTGTCGTCAGGCAGCCCAGGCCGATCATCTACGCGATTTCCGCTGGACGGCCGAATTTTTTGAGCGGCACTGGACGCAGTTGCTCTATCCCGTTTATCTTACGCATTACGAGGATGACACGGGCCAAACCCACCCCCTTCTTCTCAATGGCCAGACGGGGCAGTTGGCCGGCACTTTTCGCGCTTCCAGCAAGCGGGCCTGGCGCTGGTCAAAATGGATGGGGGCGGGAACGGCCGTGTTACTTCTTCTGACTTTTCTGCTGCTGCTGCTCGCCAACCTCATGGAGCCAATGCTGTTCCCCATAGCCAGCATCACCCTCTTCCTGGCTTCCCTAAGTGGCGTGGCAGCCTTTGTGCCTCCTATCCTGGCCTGGCACACCAACAAAAAATAAAGGACCGAAGACGAAGGATGAAAGACGGAAGTGGTACACTCCGTCATTCATCAGCCGTCCTCGGTCCAATAAAAAAAGGTCTCTTGGCAATGACCTACTCTCCCAGGGGGTCGCCCCCCAAGTACCATCGGCGCTGTTGAGCTTAACTGCCGGGTTCGGGATGGGTCCGGGTGTACCCTCAACGCTCCTATCACCAAAAGACCTTCTTCTGTCTTTCTTTATATTCTTTTGTCAAGCAACCAATAAGTCCGTAACGTTCTCTCTCTTTTTACTTCTTACTTCTCTCAAACTTACACACATACCTCAACAGAAAACCGAATTCTCCGTATCATATGCCACGTAAGCCCTCGACCATTAGTACGGCTTAGCTTCATACATTACTGCACTTCCACATGCCGCCTATCTAGCTAGTAGTCTCCTAGCGGTCTTACCTATTTCTAGTGAGGGATCTTATCTTGAGACGAGTTTCCCACTTAGATGCTTTCAGCGGTTATCTCTGCCAGACGTAGCTACCCAGCCATGCCGTTGGCACGACAACTGGTACACTAGCGGTCTGTCCACCCCGGTCCTCTCGTACTAGGGGCAGCTTCTCTCAAATCCCTTGCGCCCACAGCGGATAGAGACCGACCTGTCTCACGACGGTCTGAACCCAGCTCACGTACCGCTTTAATGGGCGAACAGCCCAACCCTTGGGACCTTATCCAGCCCCAGGATGCGATGAGCCGACATCGAGGTGCCGAGCCTTGTCGTCGATGTGAACTCTTGGACAAGACTAGCCTGTTATCCCCGGAGTAG
>JAWOIM010000635.1:0-2960 GCA_046484685.1 Chloroflexota bacterium
AACCGGCAGCCCGGCATCAGCCAACTGTCGCTGCATCTCCACAGTAAAGAGGAATTTATTGCCCTCCGCATCGGTTGCCCATTGGTCTTTGAAATTCATAGTTTACTGTCTCCTAAGTTAGCAATAGAAATAGTTAATTTGTGAATTGTTGAATAATCAATGAAGACACAAGCAGACCTTGTTAACAATTCAACAATTCAACCGTTCATCAATTAATTAATGACAATTGTTTCGGTGCTGCTTTGTCTGCGACCGTGACGCTGTTGGTGGCCGGCAGCGGCAGGGCGCCGATGATACGGTTGCGCTCACCAATGGTGAACAGCGCTCGTGGTTTGATGCTGCGAGAACCAACGGCCGTGTCCGCCAGGGAAAATTGAGCCGTCACGCCAAAAGCAGTAGTAATCAGCAGCCGCTCATCCGGTTGGCAAATAACGGCCGTTACTACCTCGGCCGCCCCGGCCGGTAAACGTAAGTTTATCACACCCTGCCCATATCGTCCCTGTACCGGGTACTCACTGAGCAGCGTTGCCTTGGCCAGCCCGTTATCGGTTATACTCCACAAATAGCCGGTTGGCGACACCTTGTTTAGAGAGACCACACCATCCACCTCATTGGCCAGTTTGATGCCCATCACGCCGGCGGCCGCCAGCCCCATGGGACGCACCTCGCTTTCGACAAAACGGATGGCCTGCCCCAACGCCGTGGCCAAAATGACCTCATCCTGGCCACCGGTGCGAATCGCCCAGCCCAGGGAATCATCGTCAGGCACGTTGATCACGGTGAACAGGTCGCCTGTCACTCCGGGCAAATCGGTCAGATCCACCCGCTTGACCAACCCGCCCACCGTGGCCAAAAAAAGGGTGCCCTCGGCTCCGGCGGGCACAATCACGGCCGCCGCTAAATGATGCTCCCGGCGCAGCGGCGTCAAATCGGTCCAATGCAACCCTTGTCCCAGAGCAGTGGCCTGGGGTAGTTGGTAGACGGGTACGGCCGTGCCCGTCCCGTCCGCCGCCAGCAAATAGAGCAGGTCAGTGGTGGCGGCGGGCAGCATAAACAAGGGGGGGTCGGCCGGTTTTTGGGGAACCTCTACCGGCTCTGGCCCCACGCTGCGGGCCAGGGTACCCGCCTGCCCCACCAGCACCCAAACGGATTGTGAGGGGAGAAGATCGGCGGCGGTAACGGCCGTTCCTTTCGTCGCATCCACAATCAGGGTGCGACGCACGTCGCCGTACTGCTGCTGCACCGCCCGCAGCTCTTCTTTAACCGCCTGCCGCATCCGGGCCGGATCGCCCAGCAGCCGCTCCAAAAAGGCAATCACCCGCCTCTTTTCGGCATACTCTTCTTGCAGTCTGGTCTGCTCCAGCCCCACCAGCCGGCGCAAAGGCATATCCAGAATGGCCTGGGCCTGCACCTCGCTCAATTTGAGCCGCGTCATTAACGTTTGGCGGGCCGTGTCCGCATTTGGCGCCTGGCGGATAATTTGAATGACGGTATCAATACGATCAATCGCCTTGAGCAGCCCTTCCAAAATGTGGGCGCGGTCGATAGCTTTGTTCAGGTCATACCGGCTGCGCCGCTGCACCACCATCAGCCGGTGGTCGAGGTAATGGCGCAGCGCCTGCTTGAGCGACAGGACGCGCGGCATGCCCTCCACCAACGCCAGCAGGGAAATGCTAAAGGTGCTTTGCAGGGGGGTCAGCTTGTACAGCTCGGCCAGGATCGCTTCGGGATCAACGTGGCGGGTCGTCTCAATAACGATGCGCATCCCGCTGCGGTCAGATTCATCGCGCAGATCGGTGAGGCCCTCGATACGGCCGTCGCGGTGCAAATCGGCAATGCGCCCCAGCAGGTTAGTTTTGTTGGCCTGGTAAGGCAGTTCGGTAATCACCAGGCGGGATTTGTTGCGCTCCATCTGCTCCACATGGGCGCGGGCCTGCACGGTGATGCGGCCGCGGCCGGTGGCATAGGCATTGGCCAGGGCGTCACTCTCGCTCCCTTCCCGGAAACGGTAGACGATGCCGCCGGTAGGAAAGTCTGGCCCCTGAATAAAGGCCATCAGGTCAGAGACCGTAATCTCGTCCAGCCGCTGCCACTGGTCCAGCAAATAGACCAGGGCCTCGATCACTTCGCGCAAATTGTGAGGCGGGATGCTGGTGGCCATGCCCACGGCAATGCCGGTGGCCCCGTTGACCAGCAGATTGGGAATGGTGGCCGGCAGGACGGACGGCTCGGTGAGGGTATCGTCGAAGTTAGGGGTGAAATCGGCCGTTTCCTTTTCGATGTCGGTCAGCATATCCTGGCCCATGAGGGAAAGGCGGGCCTCGGTGTAGCGCATGGCCGCCGCCGCGTCACCGTCAATAGAGCCAAAGTTGCCCTGGCCCTCCACCAGCGGGTAGCGCAGCGAAAAATCCTGGGCCAGCCGCACCATGGCGTCGTAGACCGACTGGTCGCCATGGGGATGGTATTTACCCAGCACCTCGCCCACCACGCGGGCCGACTTTTTATAAGCAGCGTTGGGCCGCAGCCCCATGTCATACATGGCGTAGAGAATGCGCCGCTGCACCGGCTTGAGACCGTCACGCACGTCGGGCAGCGCCCGCGACACGATAACGCTCATGGCATAACTGAGATACGACTGGCGCATCTCATCGTCGATATTAACCTGTTTGACTTGTCCGGTTTCCATGATATTGCAGGATACGTGAAACGTGATACGTGATACGTGACGACTCACGCTTCACGCATCACGCTTTACGCATCACGGTTTTTCTACATAAATATCCCCATTTTCCACTTTGACAGCGTAGGTGGGAATGCCGGTCAGGGCGGGCATTTGGGTGGCCCGGCCGTCGCGGATGTCAAAGCGAGCGCCGTGGCGGGGACATTCAATTTCACAGCCAATCAGGTCCCCATCTTCCAGCGGGCCCCCGTCGTGGGTACACAGATCGGCAATACAATAA
>JAWOIM010000684.1:0-6969 GCA_046484685.1 Chloroflexota bacterium
AAGTAGCCGTTGGATTATCCAGTTCCCAGGGTTCAATAGTCATAAACGGAAAAGTTTGCATCCTTCGTATCAAAAATTTGGTTGTGGCTACGTACTACGCACTACACATCCTTATATCCCACGCTTTGCAACAGCGCCGGCACCAGCGTGGCCATAATTCGTTCCGGCTCCGGCTCGCCGGTGTAGACCCAACGAATGATCAGGGCATAGATGGCCCCCATCCAGGCGTGGGCCACTACTTCTGTATCCACCGGCTCAATATCACCAATCTCAATGGCTTCGATCAGATAACGCTCAATCAGGCGGGCAAAGCGGTCATTGATTTCGTTGCGCTTTTCCTCAAAGACGGTGCCCAGCCCTACCGCCTGCACCAGCAAAATTTTGGCCGGCCGCCGGTAACGGCCGAATGTCTCCAGACAGGTTTGTAAGGCCACTTTCACCCGTCCCATCCCCTTGGGTTCCGGCTCAATGGCTTCTGTGACCTGCCGCTCCAGCAGGTCGGCAAACTGGTCTACCAGGGCCAAAAAGAGCCGCTCCTTGTTGGGGAAGTGGAAGTAGATAGAGCCTTTGGACGTGTGTGACTCGTCTACAATCTCGTCCAGGCGGGTGTCGTGATAGCCTTTGTGGCTAAAAATATTCAGCGCCGCATCCAAAATGCGGGCTTTGGTACTTTGCGGATCGCGGGTAGTTGTATCGCTCATAGGCTATATTATCCATCAAACTGACCGGTCAGTCCAGTTTGTTGATCTACCTATCGCCAAAAGTAAGGTCGTTATGTTGGAGGAGCGTAACGTAGTAACAAATAAAAGCCTGACCATACGTGTCAATTTAAGGTACAGACCTGACAGGTTTGGGCAAGCGCTCTCGACTGACAATAGCTATTAGAAAACCTGTCAGGTCTTAAGTTGACAGCAATGAAAGCCTGACTTTTCCAGAGATGGTATAATACACGCATGGCAATTCAACCCGTTATGCGTAAAGTAAAGCAGGATGAGCAGGAAAGCGATTTTCGCTACTGGCAAACTCGGCCGTATAGCGAACGATTAAAAGCGCTGGAAACAATCCGGCGCGAATATCATCAGTGGAAATATGGTACTGAACCCCGATTTCAGAGAGTTTATAAAATCGTTAAACAGCAATAAAGGCCTTTCTATAAACTTTATTAACTTGGATAACCTGAAACGCAATAAAGAGGCCACAGGTCGCCATCAAGATTTAGCCGATCTAGAAAACCTTGAATCGTAGTAACTACTAACGCTAGCCACCTTCCTTCTCGTTCCCACGTTCTGCGTGGGAATGCCCGCCTGAACGCTCCACGTTCGCCTCGACGCGGAGCGTCTAGCTGCTCATTCCACGCGGAGCATGGAACGAGGGGGCTGAATGGATACCACGGAATGATAGGCTGGCAAGTGTTGCTTGTTCTGTAAGATCGCTGGCTTGTTACAAATGATCAGTCTACATTTGTTCATAAGGTATTGGCCTCATCCTGACAATCAAATTCAGCCTCGCAGCCGGGGGTGATGCCGGGGAAACGGGAGCGGTTGCGGGCTACCCAACGGTAGGCGGCATCCTGTAGCTGGCGCAGGCCAGGCAGGAAGTAGAGCAGGGTAAACGGCCGTAACCACCACACCCCCCGCAGCGACCTATTGATTGCCGCCGCCCCCCCATAAACCCGGCCATCAGGCAAGATCAACCAGGCCTGTCGCCGGCCATCTTCAGCCGTCAAGCCTGCCGCCACCATTTCGGGTGGGAACGTTTGCCAGGGAGCTATCCTGACACCATCAGCCGTCCGCCGGACGACCCACCGGGCCGACCTGGTTCAAAAGCCTCAACGGCCGTCAAATAAAAGCAAAGGTTTAATCATCATCACCTTCAGGTTAACGATTTACGAGTAGACGTAACTATTAGCACTCCCATACGTTAAACTTGACATAGAACAGCCTGGCTTTTTCCTATCTGATTATGACAACTTGTTTTGTCAGAAGCGGGGCGTTCATTTACTATGTAAGCGTCTAATTTCAGACCTGCGAGGTCTCCGAGACCTCGCAGGTTTAAGTGGGACAGTTACCATGTGCCAATTGTCAATGGTTCCTTGTCAATTGTCAACTGAGGCTTAAAATTTGAGGATGACATTAACGAAACAACAGGTTTGGATTGCCGCCATGCGGCCGCGAACGCTGCCTTTAGCCCTGGCCTGCATTGGTGTGGGCGCTTTTTTGGCGGTGGCGCATGGCGTCTACCGTTGGGAAATTGTGACCTTGTGCCTGGTAACGGCCGTTCTCTTGCAAATCCTCTCTAATCTGGCCAACGATTATGGGGATGCTGTGCATGGGGCCGACGCGGCCGGCCGGGAAGGGCCGCTGCGGGTGGTTCAGGGTGGCTATATTACGCCGCGAGCCATGCAGCAGGCGATGGGACTGTTTGCCCTGCTGTCGGCTTTGAGTGGACTGAGCCTGGTCTGGCTGGCCTTTGGTGCAGACGGGCTGCTGCTGGTTATTCTGTTTGTGCTGCTGGGGGCGCTGGCAATTGGAGCGGCCGTGACCTATACGGCCGGCCGTAAACCCTATGGCTATGCCGGCCTGGGGGATATTGCCGTCCTCATCTTTTTTGGCTGGGTGGCCGTATTGGGAACCTACTTTTTGCAGGCCCACAGCCTCGATTGGCGGCTCTGGCTGCCGGCCACGGCTATGGGCCTGTTGGCGGTGGGCGTGCTTAATGTCAATAATATCCGTGACATTGAGTCAGATAAAAAGGCGGGCAAGCGGACCATTCCGGTACGGTTAGGTCGAGAGCGGGCGCGGGTTTACCATGCGCTGCTGCTGTTAACGGCCGTTTTCTTCACCCTCATTTACGTGCTGCTTGATTATCAATCGCCCTGGCAGTTTCTTTTTCTGTTAAGTCTGCCTCTTTTGTTGGGCAATATGCGCGGGATCTGGCAGGGTCAGACACCGAACCAGGTAGCTCCCTACCTCAAACAAATGGTGCTGGCCAGCCTGGTTTTTGCCTTGACGTTTGGGGTAAGCCAAATCATTAGTTAATTAGTCATGTTCATGTCGGATAGTAGGATTAAAGACCCATCTTTACGATTGCTCTTTGATCTGGAGTAGGGGAAAATCTAATATAGGGATTTAGCGGTACGAATAGGCAGGCGGCAGTGGTCAGAAACCCTTTGGAGACAATTGTGGCATCATCAACAGCGGCTGTTGAGCAGCAGAAGGCCGATGTGCGTAACAAGACGCACTCAGCCGTATCTATTAACTTGCAACAACTATTGCAATGCGACGCCGAGAATTTGCGTAACAGCTTAAACTGTGCCGCCGTTTTGTTTATGTTAGAACAGCGCAGCCAAACTCTTTCGCTGGTGGCTTGTGCCCTTGACATGCCGCTGCTCCACTATCCAGACGCATTGCAACCCGGCACAGACAAAACAGAGACCAACAGGAAGGTGGCGGCGATTAAGCTGCAGCAGTTTGGCACGCGTCGCAGTCTGGTGGTAAAAGCTTTCCAGGCGTCTGGCCGTGATGATGAAACCTGTTTGACAGCAGACAGTTTCTATGAAGCGATACGGCCGTTGCTCTCCCAAGCTGAAGCCAAGCAGTTGCAGCGCCGCTTAGACATCCGGCAGATTGCTGCGCTGCCCCTCTGCACCAATGAAGGGCAGCCCCTAGGCGTCATGCTGGTTGCTTTCTCCCGGCCGCTGACCCCGGTCGATTTTGATTACCTGGCGGCCATAAGCCGGCAGGTGGCTTTTTCCCTTTGTCATAAACGCCACCTGGATGCCATGACCGTCTTAGAACGTATCGTTTTTGCGATGCAGTCGCGCATGGCCAGCGAGACAGAAGTATTGCAGACGATTGTTGATGCGGTTGTTCATGATTTGGGGTATGCTGGGGCGATGGTGGCTACGCTTGAAGATGGTCACGCTTTGCCTGTTCGCGCCTACGCCATCGATGTAAACCCATCCTTGATCCAGACGTTAGAGAAACGGGTCGGTCAGTCAATAATCAGCGACCAATCGGTCGTTTATTTGGATGATAAACGCTACCAAGATAATCTGAGTGTGCGAGCTGTACACAGCTACGAGACACGGTCAGAGCGATTTTTGCTCTCTGAGCATCTTTATGATTTATTGCGCCCCTTTGTCAACAAAACGATGTGCGATTTTATACAGCGCATGTTGTCTATCCAACAAGTGCTGGCGCTGCCTTTCTTTTGGGAAGGTCAGGTTGTGGGTAATTTGTTTGTCATGTCACGGCAGGCAGAGATTACACCCGATGAACTGATGATTTTGACCTCATTTGGCCAGCAGGCGGCGGCCGGCTTGCGTAATGCGCGTATGTACCGGCGTGCCGAAGAGCAGCGCCAGATTGCCGAGATGTTTGGACGCATGGCTTTTGGGGCTACCGCTTCTATCCATAAGCTGCGTAATCAAATTGGTGCGGCCCGCACTTTTTTATACTTGTTGGACTCGGTATCTCAGATGTCGGTAGAACAAATGGGTGATCTCTTAACCGATGTTTCTCTTATCTCTGGTCGCCTTGATCAGGCTGCCGATTTGCTCGACAGTTTACACCAGCCCTGGCGACATATTCCCGATGAGCCGGTTAACGTCAACCATTGCCTGCTGCGGGCGCTGAGAGAAGTTTTCCCTCTGACTTCATTCAAACCGATTGACGCCCAGGTAAACACAGAGGCGGATATATCTATCTCTCTGGCCTTAAGTAGTGAAATGCCCATGGTAGAAACAACGGCCGATATGTTGGCCGAGGCATTTCGTATTATCATTAAGAATGGGACTGAAGCCCTTGAGGATCGTCCGGCTAATAAGAAGCAGCTATATGTGAAGTCTGAATGGCTTGAGGATAATGGCGTGACGATCACTATCAGAGATCAGGGGAAGGGTATTAAGCCCCTGCACTTAACCCGGATTTTTGATTTAGGCTGGACAACAAAAGAAGGGCAAGGCATGGGTTTTGGCCTCTTTTGGACTAAAGATTATATACAGGGTTTAGACGGCTCTATTGCCGTGGAAAGCACCCTAGATGAAGGCACCACATTTACGCTAACCTTGCCGGCCACTATCTCTTGGGAGCAGCAAACGGTGAATCTAGCTGAAATGGAGCGTTAGCAGCGCTTTTGAGGAGTAATGACATGAGCAAGGTACAAGATGAAAATGTGGATCGTCGTGGATTTTTGAAAGCAGTAGCGGCCACGGCCGCAGCCGCTACCGTGACGGGTGTGGGGGCCGCTGTCCTGAATCAAAATTCACGAAATGCGGCCAGTACGCCCTTAACGGCCGTTCCCCCAACAACTTCGTCTGTCATAATGCCTGCCGCCCAAAGTGGCACTGATTTGGCCACCTTACGGGCGCAGTTAACGGTGGCCCAAACAGAAAATGCTCGTTTGCAGGCGGCCTTGGCTGCTTCTGAACATGAACTGAGCCTGTATCGACAAGCGGACTCTTCCTCCTCATCCGCTACCGAAGGGCTGCAACTCGAATTGCAGTCGGCCAATCAGCGCGTGACGGCGTTGGCCGGTCTGGTGGCGCTTTATGAGCAGTTGGAGGGCATCAATGTGGTCGATACGGTAAATTCAGGACTGGCTGTTCTCTCATCCCGGCTGGCGGGCCTGATGGCCGAAACGCCCACCCTGACCGAAGGCATTGCTGCCGGTCGTACCGCTTTACAAGATATTGAAAGTCATATCCCGCTGCTGCAAAACGGCCGTATCTGGCTGGGCCAACATCTGGCACGGGTGTCAGGCTTTTATGAGAATGCGCGCCATATCCTGGAAGAAGGAGCCGAGCGGTTGGGGTCTTTCCTCGATATGCTCAACAATTGGTTCCAGGAAGTACGCAAATGGCTGCCCTTTAACATGGGGCAGCGCACGGCCGATATTTTGGAAGCATTGTCGGCTGTGTTGGGTGAAGTGCCGCATACGCTGAGCGGGTTGGATACCAATATTGCCCAACCGCTGGACGAGTGGCTGGCCCATGATGGGGAAGAGACAACGCGCTTACAGCGCAAACTGGTGCAACCGCTGCGTGCTCGTGTATTAAATAGTGGAGAGCAGGTTGTGGGTCAGGCTGAGCAGCTTCAAGAAGCGTACCAGGCCCATTTGTCACAGCCGTGGGAAACGGCCGTTGAACAGCGCCAGGCCATTCGCCAACTTATCGACGAATACCGTACCGAATACCAGGTGTAAGGCAAGTGGCAAGTAAAAAGTAGAAAGTAAAAAGTGGTAAGTAGACCGTATCACTGGTTACTGAATACTGGCTACTGAATACTGAATACATCCCTAAGTGGGTGCTTTATCCAGGGGTGGGGCGACGGCCAGAAAGTCGTGGGCAAAGCGCTGCCGGTATTGATCCAACAGCGCCATGATGCGTTCATAGTCAGGGGCAGCCACCACCAGACCGGCGTGTTGTTCTTTATGCAGGCGATAGACAATTTCTGGTTCCTGGTAGCCATCCAGATTGGGGTGTGTCTGCCGCGCCAGACACACCAGCAGCCCGGCGTACTGGCCGCTATCGGTAGGCAAAGCATAGGGCTGGCCGCGCACGGATGCTGCTTCTAACTTTGCCCATTCTGCCCATAAGTTGACGCCGCTGGCCGCCTCGACAAGCTGTTCAATACTGGCTCCACCCACACGAGCGGCCGTTTCTACGAAATAGTAACGGCCGTCTTCTCCCCGCAAAAATTCTGTATGAGCCACCCCCTGTTGTAAACCAAATGCTTGTAAAAGCTGCCGGTTCAGGTCTAGCAGGTCAGCCGCTTCTTCACTATCATGAGGCAGGCGGCGTGTGGCAAATACGCCCCCTTCGTGGGCCACCGTCATCGGCGGCTGCCAATATTTGTGGGGGACAGCCAGCACCACCTCCCCTGCATAGACAACTGCATCAATGTGATACATGTCGCCCGTAATAAACTGCTCTAACAAGAAATAAGACTGCTCATCTCCCAACTGATC
>JAWOIM010000012.1:0-13890 GCA_046484685.1 Chloroflexota bacterium
TGAGCGGGCATCGGGACTCGAACCCGAGATGACAGCTTGGGAAGCTGTTGTGTTACCACTACACCATGCCCGCAGTCAGGTCCAAATTATAGGGCCGTCCCCCGTGGCTGTCAAGAGCAAAGTGACAAAGGAGTATAACAAGGAATCGTGGGGCACAGACCTGACAGGTTTGGTGCAAGCAAAGCTTGCCAACCTGTCAGGTCTCCCACAAAACGCTGCTATACCCGTGACAAAGTGACAAAGTGCAGCAATTCCAATTAGGGTAGGGGCGGGACAGGCGGGACATGATCCTGGCTATCACCAACGAGAACCGCCCCGCCTGTCTCGCCCCAATTGGGGCCAAAGCCAATGGGCGAGACGGCGCGGAACGGTCGTAGTTGGTTGGAGCGAAATTGATCTCCGCGCCGTCCCGCCCCTACCCAATGCCATTAAAATTGGAATTGTTGGAGAATAGCAAAGTGACACGGTGTGCGGATGATGAATCCGTCTGACCCATCACCCATTCTCCCTGGCATGATCCACAATGGCTTCCACTATCAGGGGCCACACCTCCGGCGGCATGGCGTGCCCCAGGCCGGGGATAATAAGGAGGGTGGCATTGGGCAGGGATGCGGCCGTGTCCAGGCCTCCTTCGACCGGAACCAGCGGATCGGCGTCGCCGTGGATGACCAGCGCGGGAATTTCTACCTGGCGCAGCGCCTCACGCCGGCTGCCGGAGACGCCGATGGCCGCCAACTGGCGGGCCGTGCCTTCAGGATAGAGGCCATGAGCCAGTACGGCTTCCATCCGCAGCCGGTGCCGGCCAACGTCCAACGGGTAAGCCGGCCCGTTGAGAAGCTGCCAGGTTTTGCGGCTTTGCACAATATGGGCTTCCTTATCAGCGGGTGTGGGGGCCACCAGCAGCAGCATGGCCCGCCATTGGGGCAGGGGTAGGCTGGGATGATTGGTCGAAGACATAATTGAGGTCAGGCTGAGCAGCCGCTGCGGATGGTTGATAGCCAGCGTTTGGGCAATCATGCCCCCCATTGAGGTTCCTACGACATGAGCAGCCGGTATGTTCAGGGCGTCCATTAAACCGGCGGCGTCGTCGGCCATATCGGCCAGCGTATAGGCCGCTGGCGGCTTGTGGTTGAAGGCCATGCGCAGCAGGGATACCACACTGGGCGTGCCATGTTGGTCAAATTTGCTGCTGTGGCCGGCGTCCCGATTGTCGTAACGAATAACCCGGAAGCCAGACCGGGCCAGTTGTTGGCAAAACGCCTCCTCCCAGCCGATTAACGTCATGCCCAGCCCGCCAATAAGCAGAAGGGGAGGATCGTGCGGGTGGCCAAAAACATCGTAGGCGATTTTGAGGCCGTTTACTTCAATCAATTGTTCTTCCTGATAAGGAATAGTGGCCGGGGTTTGTGGGTGATTTTTTATCATCTGCTATTTTCCTGAAATGGTCGCTATTGGTTCAATGGTAAGCGTTCACCTACCTTGTCAATAGAACGCGGATTTCGCCGATTAGGCGGATTTTCGCGGATAAAAAACAAAAAATTCGCATTTATTCGTTCGCGTTCGTCAATCTGTGTTCATCCGCGTTCTATTTAACAAAAGTGCAAACAGAGTGAATAAACTTGTCACCTTGATTATACGGGGAAATGGAGTGGGGGAAAGTGACCTGTTCAACCATTAATTGTTGGGATGGCTCCCTCTATTTGTGAACCAACCCCAATTGTTGAATGGTTAATGGGGGGTGACCCTCTTTGTACGCCGTTGCGCTTCTTGTTATAGTTAGGGTCTATGATACGTCAGATAATAGGAAAAGGGCTGTTAGGGCTGCTGCTGGTAGGGGTTTTGTTAGCCGTTCGCCCGGCCGAAACGGCCGTGGCCCAATCCGCCCAAAATCAGATTCTCGCCCTGGTCAATCAAGTGCGGGCCTCCTATGGCCAGCATCCGTTTGAATACAACGCGGCTCTGGCCGCAGCCGCCCAAAATCATGCCAACTGGATGGCCAGCACGGCCACCTACAGCCATACCGGAGCCGGTGGTTCGACGCCCCAAAGCCGAGCTACGGCAGCCGGCTACCAGGGGTATGCCACCGAAAATATTGTGGGCGGTACCGACCTGACGCCGCGCCAGGGGGTTATCTGGTGGCAAAACAGCGCCGTTCACCTCAACTCTATGACCTCTGGTCGCTACGTCCATGTGGGTATCGGCTTTGCCCAGGGGCATGGTCAAAATTTCTATGTGATGGTCATGGGCACGCCGTCCGACGCTCCGCCACCGCCAACCTCAAGCCAGGGACAGCAGTCTCAACCGCTTATCGTGACCCCTATTCAAATTAGCGAACCGGGGCCGGACGGCTCCCTCATTCATACAGTACAACCGGGGCAGACAGCCTGGGCCATTGCGGCTCGTTACGAGATTGAACTGGTGGATTTGCTGCGACTGAATGGGTTGAACGAAACGGCCGTTCTGCAACCGGGGGACGAAATTATTATCCATCTGCCGGAAGGAGTGCCCACCCCTGCGCCGCCTACGACCCATACCGTCCGGCGGGGCCAGACTGCCTGGGAAATTGCCGCCTTGTATACTATTCCGCTGGCCGACCTCTACTGGCTCAATGGGCTGACTGAAGAATCGATTTTGCAGCCGGGGCAGGAGCTAAAGGTGCGGCTGGAACCGGGGGAAGCGCCACCCCCCACCCCCACCCCCCCCCCTACCTACAAAGCTCTCACCGGTGATACACTGTGGTCGGTGGCCCTCCAGCACCGCCTGTCGCTGGAAGATCTGTTGGCCTTTAACAATCTGTCAGCGGAGGCCGTATTGTCGATAGGGCAAGAATTATTGATAGTGGCCCCCACGCCGCTGCCGACGGCCACCTTACCGCCCACGGAGACGCCAACGGCCGTGCCCAGCAGCACGCCCACCTTTACTCCACAGCCGCCTGAGGTGGATACGGCCCTTTTTTCGGTGTCAGAAACGGCCGTTACGCCCAGCCCCACACCATCACCCTCCGGCCAGACTGGTGCTGGCGATACGTGGCGTGAGTTATTCACCACCGGCACCATCCTCTTCAGCCTGGGCCTGGCCCTATTAGCCGGCGTGGCGGCCATTGTTATGCGCCGTGAAATGTAAGATTGGGGAATAGGGCTTAGGGAGTGGGGAATGGGGACTCCCTAAACCCCAACCCCCATTCCCTAAACCCCAACCCCCATTCCCCATTCCCCAGCCCCCAACCCCTAAATAACCGTCCCATCGCGGATAACCGCATTTTTGGGAACAATGACAATGCCCTCGCGCGAGATCCAGTTCTCATGGTCTTCGTCGGGCCGGTTGGGAATACCACGAATGATAACCTGGCTGCCAAGACGGGCGTTTTTGTCAATGATGGCCGTTTCAATAACGGAACCAGGGCCAATACCAATATCTGGCCGCCCCAAATTGCGATTTTCGGCCCTATCTGCTTCTGTTTCGTAAAAATCAGCGCCCATTAAAATAGTACGCTGGATGGTGACACCGTCAGCCACAATGCTGCGCAGACCGACGACCGTGTTGCGAATGGTGGCCTCGTGAATGCGACCCCCGTCGGCCAGCAGCACGTTGTGCAGGCTGCCTCCTTCTACTTTGGAGCCGGGTAAAAAGCGGGGACGCGTGTAGATCGGCCGTTGGGGGTCATAGAGATTAAATTTGGGCAGCGGCGAGGCCATATCCAGATTCACTTCGTAAAAGCGGCGAATCGTGCCAATATCTTCCCAGTAGCCCTCAAAGAGATAGCCGACCACGTTGTAGTTGTCGATGGCGTCGGGAATGATGTGATGGCCAAAGTCAGTGCCGTCATTTTCTTCCAGCAGGTGGAGCAGTCTGCTGGTGCTGAAGACATAGATGCCCATTGAGGCCATGTAGGGTTTGGCCGGATTATCACCGCTTTCGAAGCCGGCCAGAGCTTCGTCTGTCTGGGGTTTTTCGGTGAATTCGGTAATACGGCCGTTTTCACCCATCTTCAAGATACCAAAGGCGGATGCGCTTTCCCGGTCGACCGGCAGCACACCGATGGTAATGTCGGCCCCGCTGTCGATGTGGTGCTGAATGTAGGCCCCGTAATCCATGCGATACAGATGGTCCCCGGCCAGGACAATGGTATAGTCACTGTCGGCCGACTTGATTTCTATAATTTGCTGACGCACGGCATCGGCCGTTCCCTGATACCATTGGTCACTAGATGGCGTTTGTTCGGCGGCCAGCACCTGCACCCAGCCCCGTGTAAACATATCCCGATTATAGGTGCGATAAATATGACGGTGTAACGAAACGGAATTAAACTGGGTCAGGATAGCGATTTTATTAATGCCGGAGTTAAGACAGTTGCTCATGGGAATATCGATTAAACGGTATTTTCCGGCCAGAGGAACGGCCGGTTTGGCCCGGTCTCGTGTTAGGGGAAACAAACGGGACCCAACGCCGCCTCCTAAAATGATGCCCAGAACGTTCAGCTTGCGCATGGTGACCTCCTTGATAAACTGTATAGGGACTTTGCAATTGTTATACTATCATGAATGTCAACTTAAGAGGTAGACCTGACAGGTTTCGGTAAGCGGACTCGTTTAGCGACAGCATAGCGGAAAACCTGTCAGGTCTTAAGTTAACAGCAATTGTTATACTATGAGTATAGCCTTTTATGGCCTACTTGATAAGGGTGATTTACAGGATTTGGGCGAAATCTGGCCCCGGAGTGGACTCATGCAGCCAATTGGCTACCCCATTCAACCGGATGCGTTATATCAGATCTGGCAAACGTTTGTGAACGAAAATCAGATAGTGGCCCCGCCGGACCTGTTGTTAGATCCGGCGGTCATTGAGTCGTGGCGGCGCTGTGTGGTGCGACTTGACGCCCAGGCAGCCCCCCGCCTCACGCGCCTTCGTGAACAATCGCTTTCCGTTTTGATGCGCTCACAAGAGAATCTGATCTCCGTTTCGCTCCCCTATATGGAAGATATTTACCAATTTATTGAGGGGTCCGGCTGTGCCATTTTGCTGACCGATAAAACCGCCTGTGTCTTGAATATGGTGGGTGACATTAGCGGGATGGATATGATAGACGAGTTGAACCTGGGACCGGGTTCCTACTGGTCGGAGGGGTATTTGGGTACCAATGCCCTGGCTCTGACGCTGCGCCTGACAATGCCGGTGCAGGTGGTGGGGCCTGAACATTATTTTGGCTCGCTGCATCATTTAGTGACAACGGCCGCTCCCATCCATGAAGCCAAGGGGCGTATTATTGGGACACTCAGTATTGTCGGACCGGTAAAGACGGCTACTTCCCACACGCTGGCGCTCATTTCGGGCGCAGCGCGAGCTATTAACAATCAGCTTCAGGCCAGCCTTTATCTGGAAGAAGCCAATTTGCGCTTGACAGAAGTCAACACAGTACTGGAGACGATTGATGAAGGGGTGATTGCCTGGGATGCGGAGAGCCGGATCACGCTGATTAATTCCTCTGCCTGCCGGATGTTGGGCCTGTCGGCCCCATCTGTGTTGGGACAGCCGCTTTCTTTTGTGCTGCCGCTGCCCACTCAGTGGCAGGAAGCGGTGCGTACGCATCGCCGCCTGGCTAATGTGGAGACAACGTTTGAGATTAACGGCCGTGCTACCACTACTATTGCCAGCTTACATCCCATTGCCGAGGGCAATGCCAGCCCGGTGGGGTATATGGCTATTTTTCGTTCTCTAGATCAAAAAAGCCAGTTGGTCGAGAGCCGGTCAAGTAACTCCTCTTCGCTGACGCTTGACGATCTGCCGACCCAATCTCCGGCTATGCAGCGCGTATTGCGTCAGGCACAGACGGCAGCCAAAGGCACAGCCGCCGTCCTGCTGCGCGGTGAAGGGGGAGTAGGCAAAACACTTATTGCCCGCGCTATCCATAATGCCGGTGAACGACGGGATAGGCCATTCATGGCCATCAACTGCCGCGCCATCCCTCACGCGCTCTTGTCCCAGGAATTTTTGGGCTATGAGAAAACAGGGGCACGAAACGGCCGTCCCAGTAAATTTGAGATGACCCATGGCGGTACCCTCTTTTTGGGCCAGATCGAGAGCCTATCTCTGGAAATGCAGGCGGCCTTGCTCCATATTATCGAAACCGGCACCGTTATGCGTATTGGCGGCAATCAACCCATCCCCGTTGATGTCCGCATCATTGCGGCTTCCTCTGCCGATTTAGAACAGGCTGTGGCCGAAGAAAATTTCATAGGCCAGCTTTATTACCGCTTTAATATTTTTAATATTAAGATCCCGCCCCTGCGTGACCGGCTGGAAGACATCCCGCTGCTGGCCGAACGCTTCTTCAAGCGTATGGAGGAGGGCGATGATTCTCCCGTCTATATCGACGAAGACGTTATGGCTGTTCTTTATCGCTATCCCTGGCCCGGTAACATTCGCGAGTTGGAGAACGTTTTAGAACGAGCCGGATATCACAGCCATGATGGCATTATTCGCCCGCTTGACCTGCCCGAAGTGGTTCGCAGTGGCCGCGTTATGGTAGCCACCTCCCCCCAACCTCAGCCCATTATTTCTATCGCCGAAGCTGAACGAAAAGCAATTGTTCGTGCCGGACGGGCCTGCCAGGGCCACATGGGTGAAATGGCCCATTATTTGGGTATCAGTCGCACGACTCTCTGGCGCAAAATGAAGCGGTTTAGGCTTGAAGCCGACGATTTTAAGAACAGCCAGACATCTTACAGTAAATCGGGTTCCCCTCTCGACGATTAAATTTCCTTTCTACCTTTCTTACGAAAAACAATATTGTTTCATTATGGAACAATAACAAAAAATTCTGTTTCATCTTGGAACAAAAATGCACTGTTTGTTGATTGTTAGCAAATTTTTCCTATTATATAAACTAGTTTTTACTTGTTTAGAGTTGACGCTGTGAAGGAGGCTGTTTCCCACGATGGCCATGCACAAGCTAAAGCAAATTTGTTTATGTTCCACACCCTCATGTGAGCTGCAGTATGTGGCTCAAATCCCATACATTTCGTTTGTAGTATCATTATTAGATCTCACTATAGAGGATGAACGGTGTTGGCCAGATGGGTGAGGTCATTGATGGCCCTTGTGCTGCTTGCTTCGCATTGTATTATATTGACGCCTAATTGGAGTTTAACCGCTGGATAGTGTGAGGACAGAAAGGAGGATAGGGATTGGGAAAGAGGAAAAAAGCAATTAATCGATGAGTTGTAGCCTGGCTGACTCCATTCTGAGCCGGTGGACCGCCAGTCGTTTGTATAAAACAAGAATTGCAAACATATTTTATATAACTGCTAAGCCTGTATGAATTGGAAACAAAGTTTCATCTCGCTTGGTAGTCAAACATTACACATACAGGAGAGGAAAAAATGGATAACTTACTTGGTGAATTTCTGGGCACCATGTTTCTTATTATTCTAGGGAATGGTGTAGTAGCCAATGTTCTCTTGAATAAATCCAAAGGCCAAAACGGCGGCTGGATTGTCATAACCACAGGCTGGGCCATGGCGGTTATGGTTGGTGTTTTTGTGGCCATTTCCGCCGGTGCTCCCCAGGCTGATATTAATCCGGCCGTAACGATTGGCAAGTGGCTTATTTTAGACGTTTATACCCCCGGGCAAGCCATTATGACGATGCTGGCCGAAATTGCCGGTGCTTTTACCGGTGCCATAATTGTCTTCCTGGCCTACTATCGTCATTGGGAAGCCACAGACGACCCCGGTCTGAAATTAGCCGTCCATTCCACTGCCCCCGCTATACGGGACACCCCCTGGAACTTCACAACTGAGTTGATCGGTACGATGGTCTTGCTTATCGGTGTTGGCGCTATTTTCAGCGGTGCGACAGACGGCAGTCCGGCTGTTGGTTTAGGCCCCTATCTGGTTGGTGCGTTGGTTTGGGGTATTGGTCTTTCGCTAGGTGGCCCTACGGGATATGCCATTAACCCGGCTCGTGACCTTGGTCCGCGCATTGCCCACTTCCTCCTGCCCATTGCCGGCAAGGGTGACTCTGACTGGGGCTATGGCTGGATTCCGGTTGTAGCACCGTTGGTTGGTGGTGTGTTGGGTGCCCTGGTTTGGCGACTCGTATTTTAATGTAAGAATCAGTGAGTCCACTGAAAAAACCGAGTTTTTAGCTAAATAGCCTCACAATTACCAGAGTAGTTGGCTTTGAAAAACTCGGTTTTTAGACCTTTGTTCAGCAGAGTCATAGTAAAAATGCAGCGGCTAACGTAACCACTAAGCCAGAAACCGGGGTTTTGGCCTATCATAAGGTATACGTTTACCACCCTTGATAATAGAACACGGATTGGCTAACGCAAACAGATTGCGCTGATTAGCGGGCGGATACTTCGGCTTCGCTCAGCACAAGTTTTCGCGGATGAAGCAGAAAAATCCGTGTTTATCCGCGGCATCCGCGTTTATCCGTGTTCTATTCGATGGGTAACTGAACGGGTACAAAAATCCGGTTTCTTCTGTGGCCATTAGTGAGTCCACTGAAAAAACCAAGTTTTTGACTAAATATGGCACAATGACCAGAGTGGTCACCATGAAAAACTCGGTTTTCGACCTTTTTCAGCAGAGTCATTAGTAGGTGCCTGCTAACTTTTAACATGTATAAACAGTATCTCGGTTGAGAGTTGTCGGCTTTCCGTTGGCAAGTTGTCCTCTCTAGGCCCAGGTGAAGGAGTCGAGCAAAAAATGAAAAAGTTGATCAATGCAGTAGATGATGTGGTCAAAGAGCAGATAGAAGGCATGGCCGTGGCCCATCCAGATATGCTGACAGTCCATTTCGAACCAAACTTTGTGGTGCGGGCTGATGCCCCTGTAAAGGGCAAAGTGGCTTTGGTGTCGGGTGGTGGCAGCGGCCACGAGCCGATGCACGGCGGCTTTGTTGGTATGGGAATGTTGGATGGCGCTTGCCCTGGTGAAGTTTTCACCTCGCCCACACCGGATCAGATGTATGAGTGTGCCAAAGCTGTTGATGGCGGAGCCGGGGTTCTTTTTTTAGTGAAGAATTATACCGGTGACGTGTTGAATTTTGAAACGGCCGCTGAGTTGGCCCACGCCGACGGTATCAAAGTGCAGTCCATTCTGATTGATGATGATGTGGCCGTAAAAGACAGTCTCTACACGGCCGGTCGGCGCGGCGTTGGCACCACCGTACTGGCCGAGAAGATTGTGGGCGCGGCTGCCGAAGCTGGTTACAGCCTGGAGCAGTGTGCTGATTTGTGTCGCCGGGTGAACCAATACGGCCGTTCTATGGGCATGGCTATTACCTCTTGTATTGTACCCGCCGCCGGTAAACCTACCTTCGACCTGGGTGACGACGAAATCGAAATCGGCATCGGCATTCATGGTGAACCGGGTCAAAAGCGGGTCAGCATGATGAGTGCCGACGAAATCACCGAAATGTTGGCCCTGGAAATCATCGACGACGCTCCTTACAGCCGCACCGTACGTGAGTGGGACAATGAAAATGGTGAATGGGTTGACAAAGAATTAACTGATGAGCCATTCCAATCTGGTGATGAAGTGATTGCCTTTGTCAACAGTATGGGTGGCACACCTGTGTCCGAACTGTACGCCGTTTACCGTAAGCTGGCCGAAGTCTGCGAAAGCAAGGGCATCAAAATCGTGCGCAACCTGATTGGTCCTTACATTACCGCACTGGAAATGCAGGGCTTCTCTATTACCCTGCTCAAAGCGGACGAGGAAATCCTCAAATTCTGGGACGCCCCTGTTAAAACTCCTGGCCTGCGTTGGGGTGTATAGTAAAAGGAGCATTGTATTAATGGCGGTCACAAAAGAACAAATCGTGTCATGGCTAGAGCAGTTGAACGAGGTCTTTGTAGAAAACAAAGAGTATCTCACCGAATTAGACTCAGCTATAGGCGACGCCGATCACGGCAACAATATGGCACGCGGCTTTCGCAAAGTTCTCGAAAAATTGCCAAGTGTGGCTGATAGGGATATCGGCAACATTTTTAAAACAACGGGAATGACCCTGATTTCTAGTGTAGGTGGAGCCAGCGGACCTCTCTATGGCACCTTTTTTATGCGCGGTGGTATGGCTGCTTCAGCCAAAGAAGAGCTGAATGGGCAAGATCTCTACCAGGTGCTTCAATCCGGCGTCGAGGGCATTATTCAGCGGGGCCGGGCACAGGTCGGTGATAAAACGATGATCGATGCCTGGACACCGGCAATGGCTGCCCTGAAAACGGCCGTTGATAATGGTGATGACATCGTTTCTGCTTTACGCCAGGCTGTGGCTGCCGCCGAACAGGGGATGAACGATACGATTCCGCTCCAGGCTAAAAAAGGGCGTGCCAGTTATCTGGGTGAGCGGAGTAAAGGTCATCAAGATCCTGGCGCAACTTCTACATTTCTCATGTTAAAAGCATTGTTGCAAATAATCGAACAATAGTTACATAAGCTACTCCTGAGCGTGTCGCTTTTGTAAAAGGAGACAAAAAGATGGCAAAATATGTTGCCTCAATTGATCAAGGTACAACCAGTACCCGCTGTATGATTTTTACCCACAATGGCCAGCCCGTGGGCCAACATCAGTTAGAACATGAACAGATTTACCCCAAACCCGGCTGGGTAGAGCATGACCCCAAAGAAATTTGGGAACGTACCCAGGAAGTTGTTAAGGTGGCTATGCGTCGTGCCGGGGCCACTGCTGCCGACATCGCTGCCGTTGGTATTACCAACCAGCGCGAAACCACCGTTGTCTGGAACAAGAAAACGGGCGAAGCCTATGGCAACGCCCTTGTCTGGCAAGACACGCGGACTGACCGCATTGTGAATGAACTCTCTAAAGATGGCGGCCAGGATCGTTTCCGGCCCCAGGTTGGTTTACCGCTGGCTACCTACTTCTCTGGCCCCAAAGTGAAATGGATTCTGGATAATGTAGACGGTGCTCGCGAAGCGGCCGAAGCCGGTGACGCTGTCTTTGGCAACATCGATACCTGGTTGGTGTGGAATCTGACCGGTGGTACGAAAGGCGGAGCCCACGTCACCGACGTAACCAATGCCAGCCGTACCATGCTCATGAACCTGGATAACCTGAGCTGGAATGAAGAGATTGCGGCAATGATGGATGTGCCCGTAAAAATGCTGCCCAGCATTCGCTCTTCTTCCGAAGTCTATGGCTATACCAAGAATGACGGCCCCTTTGGCGGCGAGATTCCGGTAGCCGGTATTTTAGGCGACCAGCAGGCGGCCACCGTTGGCCAGGCTTGTTTTGAACCAGGTGAAGCCAAAAATACCTATGGCACCGGCTGTTTTATGCTGCTCAATACCGGCACCGATCTGGTTCATTCCAAGAATGGTCTCTTGACCACGCTTTGTTACAAGTTTGGTGACCAACCGGCTGTTTACGCGCTGGAAGGCTCGATTGCTATTACCGGCGCATTGGTCCAATGGCTGCGTGACAATTTGAAAATGATCGACTCGGCTCCCGAAATCGAAGATCTGGCCAAGACGGTCGATGACAATGGTGGCATTTACTTTGTGCCTGCTTTCTCCGGCCTCTTTGCGCCTTACTGGAAGTCGGATGCGCGTGGGGCCATTGTGGGTATGACCCGCTACGTCAATCGGGGACACATGGCCCGTGCCGCTCTGGAAGCGACTGCTTACCAGACCCGCGAAGTAGCCGATGCTATGACGGCCGATTCCGGTGTCGAACTCAAAGCCCTCAAGGTAGACGGCGGTATGGTCTACAATGAACTATTGATGCAGTTCCAGTCTGACATTCTGGGCGTACCGGTTATCCGGCCTAAGGTTGCTGAAACCACCGCTCTTGGCTCCGCGTATGCGGCCGGCCTGGCGGTTGGCTTCTGGAAGAACACCGATGAGATGCGGGCTAACTGGGGCAAAGACAAAGAATGGACGGCTGCCATGGATGAAGGCGAGCGCGACAAGCTGTTTACTCAGTGGAAGAAAGCCGTTACCCGGACCTTTGATTGGGTAGAAGACGAAGACTAATATAGCCAAAACGTTAGTTAATAATCAAGCGTGAAGCGTGAAACGTGATGCGTGACAGACAGGCCATCACGTTTCACGCTTCACGTATCACTTTTAGGCGAGTCGCAAATGCGAAAAATAGAGACGGAAGTTTTGGTAATTGGTGGTGGCGCGACCGGGGCCGGTGTGGTGCAGGATGCCGCACTGCGCGGCTTTAAGAGCATCCTGGTAGAAAAGCGGGACCTGACTCACGGGACTACCGGTCGTTACCATGGCCTGCTGCACAGCGGCGGTCGTTATGTTACCAAAGATCCCAAAGCAGCCACCGAATGTATTGAAGAAAATATTATTTTGCGTCAGATAATGCCTCACTGCCTGGAAGATACCGGCGGTTTTTTTGTGACTACCCCCTGGGATGATCCCGACTACGCCGATCTGTTTGCCGAAAATTGTGCTAAAGCGGGCGTCCCCTGTGAAGAAATCTCTATCGGCCAGATGCTCAAAGAGGAGCCGCACCTGAATCCTGAGATCAGCCGCTGTTTTCGTGTGCCGGACGGATCGGCCGATTCCTTTTTAGCCACCCAATGTGTGGCCGAATCGGCCCGCCAGCACGGTGCCCAAATCCTCAATTACCATGAGGTGCGACACCTGGTGCGTGACGGCGATAAAATTGTGGGGGCAGTCTGTCACGATCTGGTCAAAGATGAAGAAGTAACCATCTATGCCGACCTGGTGGTGAATGCGGCCGGGGCCTGGGCCGGTAAAATTGCGGCCACGGCCGATATTGAAGTAAACGTGCGCGCCGGTAAAGGGACCATGGTGGCCGCCAACTACCGCGTGATTAACACTGTGGTCAACCGCTGCAAAATGCCGGCCGATGGAGATATCATTGTGCCCATCCATACCGTCTCCGTCATCGGCACAACCGATGTCGATGTGCCTGATCCGGAGCATTTTGCCATTGAGCCGTGGGAAGTGCGCCTGATGCTGCAAGAGGCGGACAAGATTGTGCCCGGCTTTAGCCAGATGCGCATGCTGCGGGCCTGGGGCGGGGTACGGCCGTTATATCAAGAAACCAAAGTAGCCGACACCCGCGACGTGACCCGTGCCTATACCTTGCTCGATCATGAAACACGTGACGGCATGTCGGGCCTGATTACCATCACCGGTGGTAAATGGACCACCTATCGCCAGATGGCCGAAGTGACCGTCAACCGTGTCTGTGAAAAGTTTGGCGTCAACCGCCCCACGCGCACCCATGAAGAAGTGCTGCCCCATCTCTTTAGCGGCAGCTCATCCCCTGAAGATGAGCGTGGCTATCATTTTCTCGGTTCCCGCCTGGCCCGCGCCGAGCAGAACAAAGAATATGGCAATTTTATCTGTGAATGTGAATTGGCCACCCGTGCTGACGTAGAGGCGGCTATTGTCGAAGGGGATGCCAAAACGTTTGATGACGTGCGCCGTGACGTGCGCCTGGGCATGGGTCCCTGCCAGGGCGGCTTTTGCACCTATCGTGTCACCGGCATGCTCCACGACCTGCGTCAGCAGCCGATTGAGCAGACCAACGTAGCTCTGCGTGACTTTTTGCAGGAACGTTGGAAAGGAGTGCTGCCTATTCTGTGGGGTTCTCAACTGAAGCAGCAGCGTCTTGATGAACTCATTTACCTGAGTGTGCTAAATGCCGACCACCTGCCCGGTGAAACGGCCTCTCGCCTCGGCCCGGCTATGTATGAGCCTGGTACGGTGGAGGAGATACCGGCGGCAGCACATATTTAGAAGTAAAAAGTAAAAAGTAAGAAGTAAGAAGTGTGAAGGTACAAACTAATTACTGAACACTGACCGCTGAATACTGAATATTGATAACCGTACGCGAAGCGGTCGCGCAGCGACATTACCGATTACCGTCTCA
>JAWOIM010000017.1:0-4286 GCA_046484685.1 Chloroflexota bacterium
GTTTCCTGTTGGGCCTGGCATGTCATCTGTCTGGTGAGCGGAAATGCTTCTCAAACAGGGCTTCGGCCAACGCCAGGCCCTCTGCGGTCAGGACCACAGATTTGGTTTTATTTTTGGGATTGCTGATGAATCCTTTTTCATACGGACGATCCATTGTATGCCACTCAAAACCCTTCCAGGCCCGGACTGCGAACTCATCGCCAAATGAATTGAGGGACAACAAGGCCAGCGTGACCTCATCCACCTTGTCCTTATCATAATCTGCCATCATAACACCTCATAACTGTTCCAACGACAACGTTCACCCGCAGCAATGAAGCGCCGCGGAGTTGCTGTACATCAAATCAATACCCATCCTTTATCCGGCCGATATGGCAAAAACGCCTTGAACCATCACGCCGCTTTGCTGCAGGCCGTCCCACCTATAGTCGCTCGTCTGCCCCAACGTCTGGTGGGTAGGGCAGGTACACCGTTTGTCTGACGGTTGAGGGCAGCGTTCAATCGCCCTGGCCACAGCCCGGAAATCGGCCGGCCTGACGCGAAAGCCTTCATGCTGCCAGGCATCACTGTCCAGTGAACCACGCCGGGACTCTGTATACAGGGCCAGTGCCTCCAGCCCACAGCCTGAGCAGCCGACCAGTTGCAGCGTTATTTCATCATCGTAGCCGTCAGGCGGCAGTTCGAGTGACTGCTGTATATGCAGCGTGTGGGCGTTACAATCCGGGCAGATCAAGGCCATACTCACTTTCAGGGAGACTAGTACCATAACTTTCTCAATTTGGGGGGTGGTTTGTAGTAACCGCTTCAGCGGTCAGACGGCTAAACATGTGCTGAGCGCAGCCGAAGTAGCCGTTACTACGAACCCCCAAAATCATAAATTCTGGGGACTAGTCCGAATCGTCAGCCGCCGGCTTGTCGATGGGGGGAGGATTAAGCAGACGGCCGGCTAACCGGCTCAACTGCAAAAAACTAATCGGCTTCAACAAGGTCAGATCCACCTGGGGCTGCAAGTGTGCCGCCAGAGCAGCATCAGCACTGGCCAAGATCACACGAGTGTGGGCCAGGCGACGATCATTGTGAATCTGTTTCAAAAGCGTCTCTCCACTCACGCGGGGCAAATGCAAATCCAAAACAACGAGGTCCGGCGTCGTTTCAGACAGGCGTTTCTGAGCCACCAGGCCATTATGTATCGACTCGGTTGCATAACCGGCCTGGCGCAGAGCGGTGGTAAAAATTAAGTTTTGATCTTCATTGTCCTCAATAATTAACGCTTTGGGTTTTGCTGTCATTACCTTACCCTCTTTTTACTATGGTTGAAGAGGCAGAACAACAGTAAAGGTGCTGCCCTGCCCCACTCTGCTCTCTATATGAATTGTCCCATTCATGGCCGTTACCAACTTCTGCACAATGGTTAAGCCTAAGCCCACACCCCCAAGCTCCTGCCTCGTCGTTGTCGCAGCCTGACGAAACGGTTCAAAAATGTAAGTTTGGGTTTCTTCAGACATACCAACACCGGTATCTGTCACTTGCAGCAGCCAATGGGCCTCACCCCCATTATGGGCGCGGACCACAATACAGCCGGCTTCTGTATATTTGATGGCATTGACAACCAGGTTAGATAATATTTGTTCTACCCGCTGTTTATCCCCAATCACCGTTGGCGGCAGATGGGGATCTACCTGAATGTGCATCTCCAAACCCTGACGCTGGGCCAGGGACAGGCAGTTTGAGTAGACGGTTTGCACCAATGTCTGGGGTGAAAACGGTTCATCCTTCAACTGCAGTTGGCCGGATTCTAATTGGGATTGATCCAGAAGCTCATTAAAAACAGCGGCCAGGGTTTGAGAATTGTTGAGGATTCGATTGATAACATCTTGCTGCTCTGCTGTCAAGGGTCCATAAACATTATTTTGTAACATTTCTGACATGCCGATCAAAACACCCAACGGGGTGCGCAGCTCGTGGCTGACGCGAGCAATTAGATCAGATTTAAACGCATTGGCTTCGGCTGTTTTTTGGGCCAGCACCTGAACCTGCTCCACTTTGATGGCCAACTCCTGTTCGTTGCGCCGGGCACGATCCAGGGCCTGTTGCAAGCTGCTGATGACAAAAGAAAGCAAAGCAACTATGCCGATAACCACGGCCGAAAATTCAATCCAAAAGGTGGTGTGCGTAGCATAACTGGGGGTTGGGGGCAGCCAACCGCGACCGTCAGCATACAGCATCCAGCCGGTTATGCCAATTGACAAAAAGCCGAAAATTGCACCGACTCGTGCGCCCAAGAGCAGGGCAACGATAACGATAATTCCCAGATAGGCCGACATGATCGATCCATGAAATCCGCCCGCTTCATATGTGCCATAAGAGACCGTCAGCCACAGCGTAAAGGAGAAAAGAAAAGCGGTCAGGCGCACACGCCCGCGGTGGAGCAAAACCAGCATAAAAATCGACCAACCGGCCAGAATAATCTCAATGAGAATACGGCCGATTTCCGGGGTCATGACATAGGCCGGAACGCTAAAGAGCATAACCAGAGCCATCACCGTAATCAGGATAACGTGCAGCAGTTTGGCCACACGCGTTTTTTCCTCGTCCTCCTCAAAAACGGGAGGCCTGAATAGATTTTTAAGAGTGGTCCACAGATAGGTCTGGTTTAACATGGTTCCCTCAGCACTCGTTGATAAACCTGGACGGTCTCGGCCGCCATGCGCTCGGCCGAAAATTGGGTGTGAACGGCCGTACGTCCCCGCTGCCCCATTTCTACCAACAGCCTGGTATCATTTAACAAGGTGGCCAATTTAGCCCCTAAATCACGGGGGTCTTCCGGTTTATGGAGCAGCCCCCCGGCTGTCGCTTTTATCAGTTCCGGAAAGGCACCATGATCGGGCTGCACAACCGGCACACCATTGGCCAACGCCTCTAACACCGGCAGCCCTTTGGGATCACGATAAACGGTCGGCAGCGAAAAAACGTCGATGCTTTGGAGAAAAGCCACCTTTTGCTGCCGGTCTACCGTCCCTATAATCTCCACCCGATCGCTCAGGCCGGCCTCCTTCAGTCGGCGCTGAATATCATTGACATACCCGGCATGGGCGCGGCTCAGGTAGCCGGCCACCTTAAGGCGCAAGCCGGGAAACTGACCCTGCCGGCAAAGTTCAATAAACGCTTCAACCAGGATGTGCAGCCCTTTTTCCGGAGATATGCGGGCCAGGTAGCCAATGGTCAACGGCCGTTCCGGAACGGAATGGGGACCCGGCGCATCCTTGTAATCTTCAAGAGCAATGCCGGGTCTGACGACGCTAATTTTAGCCGGGTCAATGCCCACCAGATCGCCAAAATAATCGGCGTAATAGTGGCTGATGGCGATAAAATGGTCAATGTAAGCCGCATTTTCACGAATCAGGGCCAGCGCCTGGCTGCGGTGCGGCTCCGGTATGCCGTCAATGAAAACATCCTCGCCGTGAAGGCCACAAAATAGAGGGCCGTTCAACGCTTGCTTAATAGCCCGCGCCGGGCCAGAAACGAGGGTGTTGGTAATATGAACCATATCCGGCCGCAGCGTAGTGGCCAACCAGGCAACCATCTCCTCCAGCAAGCTGCTCTGGTTACCCATTTCGCCCCGCAGCATCGACAGAGTCATTTCAGCATTTGCCTGGGGATCTACGGCCGTTCCCACATCAAAGTAGGGCATCAGGCGAATGAGGGCCTGCGAACCGGCCGCCTTAAGCAGCGCACTGCGCCACAGAGAAGAGCGAGGAAACCGCTGTAATAAATAGGCCTCAATGCCCCCATAAAATACATATTTCTCGCTGACACTTGCCTCATCCACGCGCAGGGGCGTATACATGGGCAGCATCGTCACGTCGTGGCCCAGCGCTTTCATGGCGGCCACTAAGGTATTATCACGCATGCAGCTTCCACAATACATGTTGGCGGCACCGGTAGCAATATAAGCGAACTTCATAGCGGGTTTACCTTATGGGTCAGACCAGAAACGAGGGGTTTCTCTGGAATGATGTGAATGAATGGGCAAAAGGTCCTAAACTCCTGGTTTTCTACTCAACAGAGTCGTTGCGGTAGGCCAGAATGATTTCAAGAGGCAGCCCCCACATGGTCAGACTGGTCACATCAGCAATATCAAAGCCGGTTTCAGTGAGGGCGGCCTGCGCGTAGATCGGGCGACAATCCACGGCAACCGGCATCTTCCGATGGAACCACTCATACATTTGGACGGCAATACCCGGCTTTTTTACCAGCGTGACCAGGGCCAGGCGCCCCCCAGGCCG
>JAWOIM010000036.1:0-21598 GCA_046484685.1 Chloroflexota bacterium
CCGGATATTGGCTGGGGGCGTCAAGATGGGGTTGAAAACGGCCGTTTTCCTCTGAGCCATTATGTAACTCGTTGAGTACCTGGTTGCGCTGCCGGGCAGCGGCCGTGCCAATGATCCCCTGGCCGATGGGAACCGGTGGAAACTGGGCCGGATCGAGCGCCTGCCGGCCGCGCTGCCCATGTTGGCAGCGCAAATAGCCATTGTTGTCCAGCATAAAAACGGCCGCCAGCTCAACGGCCAGAATATCGTGAATGCCGGCAACGGCCGTTGTCAACACTTCATGGGTTTCTAACGAGGCAGCTACCGTCTGGCCAACCCGGTTCAGGGCGGCCAACTGCTGGCTTTGGGCCTGAAGCTGCTTCTCCAACTGCTGCGTGCGCAGAATTGTTTTGACACGGGCCAGCAGCTCCTGAGGGTAATAAGGCTTGGTGATGTAATCATCGGCTCCGGCCGACAGGGCCTCCACTTTTTCATGGCTGCCCGCCGCTGCCGTCAGCAGCACCACCCGCGTATAGCACAAATCGGGATGGGAGCGAATCCAGGCCAGCACGTCCAGGCCGGACATAACCGGCATCCGCATGTCCAGCAGCACCAGGTCAATCTCTGTGTCGCCGCCTACCGTTGTCTGCAAAAAGCGGACCGCCTGCTGCCCGTCGCTGGCCAGCGAGACCCGGTAATTTTCCTTTTTGGTCAGGAAATCGGCCAGGGACTCGGCAATTTCCGGCTCATCATCCACTACCAAAATATGGGTAGGCTTGTCAGTGGGCGGGAAAACGGCCGTTGTCGGGGTGACGATCTGCTTGTTTACCATAATAAATAGTGCGTATTGCATAAAGTGGCGCAGCCACAACCAAAAGAGTTAACGCAAAGAGGCAAAGGGAGCAAAGGGGCAAAGAAAAAATAAAGCTTTGCTTCTCTATCCTTTGCGTCTTTGCTTTCTCTGCGCCTTTGCGTTAAAAATTAACGCACATAGTGCAAGCTTGTACTGACTTGTGCTGAGCGTAGCCGAAGTAGCGCAGCGAACGTATTTTGCGGAGTAACACTGTATTGTGTAGAAGTTATGCTACGCAATACGCATCACACAATCTACCCGTTAAAAAAAGTATAACCATGCCCCTGCACCGTCAAAATGTATAGTGGCTCACTGGGGTTTGGCTCAATCTTTTCGCGCAGGTTTTTAATGTGGGCGCGAACCAGTTCCGGGCTGCCCGTATCGCGGGGATAATCCCACACGTCCTGCAAAAGCTGCTGGCTGTTGAACACCTGGTCGGCATTGCTCATCAGATGGTATAACAGATCAAACTGGACATTGGTTAGCAGGGATGTGCCGTGGGGGGTTGTCACCTGGAAGCTGCGACAATTTAAGACCACCGCCCCCACGATGACCTCTCCATCATCTTGCTCAAGGACGTAGCTCGGCTGCACCCGGCGCAAAATCGCCTTGACGCGCAGCTCCAGTTCCTCCATGTTAAAGGGTTTGGTCAGGTAATCATCGGCCCCGGCCCGAAAGCCCTCAATTTTATCCTCATCCTTCATTTTGGCCGTGAGGAAGAGGACGGGCAGATCCTTGAGCAAGGGGTCACCTCGAATCTGGCGGCAAACCTGGTAGCCATCCACCCCCGGCATCATGATGTCTAAAATAAAAAGGTCCGGGCGGTGACGGCGGGCTAACTGTAAGCCCTCCGTGCCGCTGCGGGCCACCATGACCTGATAGTCATACATTTTCATCGCCCGCTGCAGCGTGCGCGAGACCAGTTCGTCATCATCAATGACCAGTATTGTACTCATAGCAACCACCTTTCCTGCTATTTGGATTATGTGAACTGGTTGTAGTATAGCAGATGTAGTGCATAGTGCGTAACCAGAGATCGCTACGCACTATGCATTATTTTGTTATATCAACAAACGCAGCGGCTCTTCCAGCAGGCCTTTGAACGCCTGCAAGAATTGGGCCGCCTCGGCGCCGTCGGTGACGCGATGGTCGGCCGAAATGGTCACTTTCATGCGGGTACCGATGGCCAGTTCGCCTTCCTCGGTAACAACCGGCACTTTCTTGGCCGAACCGACGGCCAGAATGGCGGCATCGGGCGGGTTAATGATAGCGATGAAGTGATCCACGTCGTACGCGCCCAGGTTACTAACGGTAAAGGTGCTGCCGTCCATATCTTCACGAGTAATTTTACCCTCACGCGCCCGGCCGATCATCTCTTTGTTGTCACGGGCAATGGTAGAAAGAGTGGCTTTATCGGTGTCGCGTTGGACCACGGTAAGCAAGCCGCCTTCGATGGCCACGGCCGTTCCCACGTTGATTTGTTTGTGGCGAATAATCTTGTCGCCGGCAAAGGCGGCGTTGATGCCGGGGAACTGGCGCAGGGTCAGGGCGGCTGCCTTGACGATCAGATCATTGACCGTCACCTTTTCTTCATCGCTCAGCTTGGCGTTGATCTGCTTGCGCAGCGCCAGGGCCTCATCCATAGCCACTTCGGTGGTGACGTAGAAATGGGGCACGGTCGTTTTGCTTTCCGTCATGCGGCGGGCAATGGTGCGGCGCATACTGGTGAGGGGTACTTCTTCGGCTGCTGCGGTGGGTTTGCCGGGGGCTTCTTTGACTTCTTCCGCTTCTTCGGCTTCGGCTGGTCCGGCTTCCAGATAAGCCTCTACATCCGCCTTGCGAATACGGCCGCCGGGACCGCTGCCACTGACCTGGGCCAGATCGACCTCATGCTCCTCGGCCACGCGCCGGGCCACCGGCGTTGCCTTCACCCCATCGGGATAGTCGTCGGAAACGGCCGTGTCAGCCTTATCGGACTCATCGACCGTATCAGCCTTCGCCTCTTTCTGGGCCGGTTTCTCTTTAGCCTTAGCTTCCGACTCTTCTTCCTTACTTTCTACTTCTTCCTTCTTACTTTTTACTTCTTCCTTTCCTTCTTCGCTATCCGGCGTCATGGAAGAAATATCTTCTCCTTCCTCGCCAATAACGCCCAAATTGGCCCCGACGGGAATGTTGTCACCCGGCTCCACAAAGGTGGCCAGCAGCACTCCTTCAGCCCGGGCTGTTAGCTCCTGCGTCACCTTATCCGACTCAATTTCGACCAACACCTCCCCTTTTTTCACCGGGTCGCCGACCTCTTTGAGCCAGCTACCCATCGTGCCTTCTTCCATATCAAACCCCAGGGTGGGCATCTTAATATATTCAGCCATTAGAGAATCTCCTTTACGGCAGCGATTATCTTCTCGGCATTGGGCAGGGCCGACTTTTCCAGTTGGCCGGAATAGGGGGCGGGCACATCTTCCTGGGCCACGCGCTTGATGGGGGCGTCGATATAATCAAACGCCTCCTCCTGCAAACGGGCCACCACTTCGGCCCCAATACCATAGCTGCGGTGGCCAAATTCGACCACCACTGCCTTGAACGTTTTCTTAAACGACTCGATGACCGGTCCCATGTCCAGCGGCTGCAGCGAGCGCAGGTCAATAATTTCCAGTTCAATACCTTCTTCGGCCAACTGCTCGGCCGCTTCCAGGGAGATGTGCAGCCCTTCGCCATAGGTAATAATAGTCACATCCGACCCTTCTCGCTTCACGTCAGAAACGCCGATGGGGACGGTGAACTCTTCGTCCGGGACCTCATCCCGTACGCGAGGGGAAGTGTAAAGGGGAACCGGCTCGATAAACAGCACTGGTCCGTTATCCCGAATGGCGGCGGTAAGCAGCCCTTTGGCATCGTAGGGGGTAGCCGGGCAGACAACCTTAAGGCCGGGGAAATGGGAGAAAACGACGTCGGGGGTGTGGCTGTGGGTGGCCCCTAACTGTTTGCCCCCGCCGCCGGGAGCGCGAAAAACAACGGGGCAGTCAAACTGGCCGTTGAACATATAGCTGACCTTGGCCGCATGGTTGACGATGGCGTCAAAGGCAACAAAGGCAAAGTTGATGGTCATAAATTCGGCCACAGGGCGCAGGCCGGCCATAGCCGCCCCGGTAGCGGCTCCGGCAATGACCATTTCAGAAATGGGCGTATCGCGCACCCGTTCCGGGCCAAATTCTTCCAAAAAGCCTTTGGTGACGGCGTAAGTACCGCCCCAATCGGCGACCTCTTCGCCCATAATGAATACAGTTTCGTCCCGCTGCATCTCTTCACGGAGAGCCGCGGTAATTGCTTCACGTAGTGTTAAACGGGCCATTTAGTTTGCCTCCGGGTAGATGTGGTCGTAGAGTGTGTCCAGGCCGGGCAAGTCTGATTCGTCGGCAAATTTGACCGCTTCCTCAATTTCTTCATCGACTTCGTCCTGGATTTTCTTCAGGTCTTCTTTTTCCATCCCTACTTCTTCCAGCAGATGCTTTTGCAGGGTAGCGATGGGGTCTTTTTCGTCACGCCATTCGTCCAGCTCTTCTTTGGCGCGGTAGCGGGTACGGTCGCCGATAGAGTGGCCTTCATAGCGGTAGGTTTTCATTTCCAAATAGACGGGGCCTTCCCCTTCGCGGCAGGTTTCGAGGGCGGTTTTAGTCTCCTCGTAGACTTCAATGACGTTCATGCCGTCGATTTCTTTGGCGGGCATGTTGTAGGCGGCCGCTTTGGCTACTAAATCGGGATTGGCGGAAGCTTTGTCAACGGCCGTGCCCATCCCATACTTATTATTCTCGCAAATGAAAACGACCGGCAGGCCCCAGACGCTGGCCAGGTTCATCGACTCGTGGTAGTAGCCAATATTGGTGGCCCCATCGCCAAAATAGCAGAGGCAGGCCCCGCCGGAGCCTTTGTAATGTTCGGCCAGAGCCATACCCACGCCCAGCGTCATGTGTGCTCCCACAATACCGTACCCACCCCAAAAGAGAAGGTCTCTATCGGCCAGGTGCATTGAGCCGCCGCGGCCACCCACCACGCCGGTCTCTTTGCCCATTAGCTCGGCCATCACGTGGCGCGGGTCCAGGCCCACGGCCAGCGCGTGGCCGTGATCCCGATAGGCGGTAATAAGGTGGTCCCGTTTGGGGTCACGGGCAGCAATGGAGCCAACGGCGATGGCTTCTTGCCCGATGTAGAGGTGTAAAAAGCCTTTGATCTTGCCTTCAAGCTGGTACAATTCGTCGCTGCGTTCCTCAAAGCGGCGAATCAGCACCATCTGACGGTACCATTCTAATAACGTTTCTTTTTCCATTCATGTCTCCTCTGACAAATTATGAATTAGGAATGTTGAGGCATGAATTTTCATACCTCGTCAGCCTATTGATTTGTTGTTCCGGTCTTGAGGCTTGCAGCAGGAATGTGGGACTGCATACCAGTTATGATTATACCATAATGGACTTTATAATCTATTGTAACCCGATACAAGGCGTAACGTTACTTTTGCTGTATACAAAGGCAGAAGGTAGAAGGTAGAAGGAAGAAGGGCCTGACCTCTGGTTAGACGCCCCTCAAAACTAGCGGGCTATTTACGCCGTGATGTACTGGTGCAAATCGCCTTTACAAATTCCGGCGATGGCTCTTGATGTAATCATGGTCCATCGTCCATGGTCTATTTTCTAAGGAGAAATCTATGTCCACCACACCGAGGCAACGTCGTGAGCGCTTCTTACAAAAACTACCCGCTAAAACGCGGGTCTGGCGTGAATTTAAGCGGGCCTGGCTTATGGTTATAGGCGCGGCCTTGACCGCGTTTGGCTATGTCATGTTCCAGGTTCCGTTTAACATTGCCGCGGGCGGACTGACGGGGGTAGCCATTATCATTAATCATTTTACCGGCTGGCCGCTGGGTCTGATGTTTTGGGTTATGAACGTGCCTTTGTTGATTTTGGGGTATTTTCACCTGGGGCGTTGGCCCTTTTTGCTGCGAACCCTGTTTGCCGCCACCGTTTTTTCCGTCCTGGTAGATCTGTTTGAAACCAGTTTGCCCCAGATAGTGACCAGCTACCCTCTGACGGATGATGTCCTGCTTAGTGCCATCTATGGCGGCATAATGGGTGGTATTGGCCTGGGGCTTATTTTTCGGGCCGGCAGCACCATTGGCAGCACGGGCATAATCGGCCGTATTTTGCAGCGACGCACCGGCCAGCCGCTCAGTCAGGTCTATTTTTATACCGACGGCAGCATTATTCTGGTGGCCGGGCTGGTTTTTGGCTGGGATATTGCCCTCTACGCCTTCCTGCTGCTCTTTATCAGCGGGCTGGCTTCGGATTATACGATGGAAGGGCCAAGCAGCACGCGCACGGCGACTATTATCACCGACCGGCCCCAGGACATAGCCGATGGCGTCATCGTTCGCCTGAATCGCGGGGCCAGCTATTGGAAAATAACGGGTGGCTACACCGGTCGCGAACGGTATCTGGTGCTGTGTACCATTACCCGCTCGCAGGTAGCCGATTTAATCCAGGTAGTGGCCGATATAGACGAAACAGCTTTTGTGACTATTGGGGTAAGTCACCAGGCGATGGGGATAGGTTTTTCACCGCTGCGCCAGCACCTGTAAAGGGGTAACCGCCAAGTCCGCTGAAATATAAAGGCGCGTCTGCCTATGGCAGACACGCCTTTGTGTTGATGCCCCCGCCAGGACTCGAACCTGGGCTCCCGGCTTCGGAGGCCGATGCTCTATCCTCTGAGCTACGGGGGCTAACAGACTGTAAATTCTCTCATAGGCAGGTGGAAATGTCAAATCCACCTTCGCCCTGGTTGGGTAATCGCCTGGCAACCGTAGGCGCAGCTTTAACTGCTGGCTTACTATAATGACAAAGGCTCTCTCATGCCGTTGACAACTGGATGAATGGTAACGTCTTCACGATAGGGTTTGACGTCCTCTATACGGCCGAATTCACTGCCAATTTGCTCGGCAACATAGGCAGCGGCGGCCACCCCTAATTCCAGTGATTCGGGCAACGGCCGTTTGGTGGCCCACCCGGCCAAAAAACCGGCCCGCAGGGCCGACCAGATGCCGGTGCTGGTGCCTTCTCCTGCGACGGGAGGCAGGTCAACTTCCCACTGTCCCTCCTCGGCTATCAGGAGGGCATGGTTGGTGGTGCGCATTTCCAGCAGTACTTGCTGTGCCCCCTGCTCGCGGAGGTGCCGGGCACAGCCCAACACATCTTCTTTGGCCCGCACAGGGAAGTTAAAGAAGGCTTCGGCTTCGGCCTGACTTAGAGCCACAAGCAGCGGTTTGGTGGGCAGCGCTTTCTCCAACGGTTCACCCCCGGCCACGATGGCTACCTGGGCACCAATGCTGTGGGCCACCTGGCACAATTGGGCCAGCGTGTCGGTCGGGGCACCGTTGGGCAAGGAGCCGGCCAGCACCACAAAGTCGCCTTCTTTAATTTGCTGCTGCATTGTGCCTATCACCAGATCCAGGTCGGCCTGGGTGATAGTTGGGCCGTCTTCAATAACGGCCGTTTCTGTGTGGCTGCCGTCATCCAGAATAAAAATATTGCTGCGTGTATTGCCCGAAACGGTAATGGCGGTGACGCCAAAGCCCTCGTCGGCAATGATCGATTTGAACGCTTTGCCGGTGGCATCATCACCCAGCAGCACAATGGCCCTGGTGGGGCAGCCAAGCTGGTGTAAAGCCCGAGCAATATTGACCCCTTTGCCGGCCGGGTCTAACCGCGTTGTTTCACGGGTGCGGTTGTGATACCCTACGTTCAGGTAATGGACCACTAAGGTGCGGTCCAGGGAGGGATTTAAGGTAATGGTAATAACATTTGGTTCACTCATGGTTATTATCTTAACACAAGTTGGGTGAAAATAGGGAGATTGTAAGGATAAATATAGATATGGTTCAACAGAGGCAGCCTGTCCATTGGCAAAATGGGTTACATAAGGAACTGGAAAAGTTGGTCAATGGCCCTCGTTTTGGCCTGATCACGGATGTAGACGGCACAATCAGCCGCCTGGTCAACGATCCGGACGCGGCTGAGATAGTGCCGCGCAGCCGGCAGGCGTTGGTGGCCCTGCAAGAGCGGCTGCCGCTGGTGGCGGTTATATCGGGCCGGGCGGCAGCCGATGTGGCCCGGCGTGTGGGTCTACCGGGGCTGGTTTATGTGGGTAATCATGGGCTGGAGCGGTGGGAAAACGGCCGTATTTCTTCCCTGGCCGACATAACCCCCTACCGGCCGGCGCTGGACCGGGCCAAAACGGCCGTTGAGTCCCTGGCCCCGGACGGTATGTGGGTAGAAGATAAACAGGCTACCCTCTCTGTCCACTACCGGCAAACGGCCGATCCCGTCACTGTCTATGAACAGTATAAACCACAAGTCGCCCAGATTGCCGCAAATGAAGGGCTGCGTTTCTTTGAGGGTCGGCTGATTTTTGAACTGCGCCCGCCGGTTGAGGCCCACAAAGGGACCGCCTTTATGGCGCTGGTTGAGGAATATGCCTTGGATACGGCCGTTTTCCTGGGCGATGATGTAACCGATGTAGACGCCATGAAAGCGGCCCAACACCTACGCCAGGCCGGCACCTGCTACGCCCTGGCCATTGGCGTTCGCGCCGACCACACGCCCGCCAGCGTCCTGGCCCGCAGCGACTTTCTGGCCAATGGGGTGGATGATGTAGCAGATTTTCTAGAATATCTGGTGGCCACTATCTCGTGAAACGTGATAAGTGAGAAAAGTTCATCACGTTTTACGTTTCACTTATCACGTAAGTGCATCCTCCAACTGGTCATAAAACCAGCGGCGCACGTCGGCCTGCTCCACGATGGCCCGCAGTGCTTCAGCCCGTTCTTTGCGCTCGATAGCCGGCATCGTCAATGCCTGGTGCATTGCCTGGGCCGTACCATAGACATCAAACGAAGAAACGGTCAGTGCCTGTTCGCCAAGCTCATAAAAAGCGCCGGCATGTTCTGACAGCAGCAGCACCCCATCCCGCTGGTTGACCAATACCCCTTCTTTAGCCACCAGATTCATGCCGTCGGCAATCGGGTTTACCAGCAGCACGTCGTAAAACTGCATGGCCCCAATGGCTCGATGGTAATTGTCCCCCACCACAATGCGCACCGGCTCCCAAAAAGCATCACTAAACTCGGCGTTGATCATGCCCGCCTGGGCCATGATCTGCTGTAGATAATCCTGGTACTCATCCACTTCCATACGTGAGGGGACTAGCAGGGCCAACATTTGCACCTTGCCCCGATGCCCCGGGTGGATCTCCAGCAAGGTGCGGTATGCTTCCAGGCCGCGCAAAATATTCTTGCTCGGCTCAATGCGATCTACACGCAGAATAAGGCGGCGGTCGCTGATAAAGTTAATCAACTGGGATTTGAGAAGCTGCGTTTGTGGTTCTTCAGCCAGCTCTTTTACCTTTTCCACATCGACAGAGATGGGGTAGGCATTGGCTTTAACCACCCGTCCCTGATACTCAATTGAGTTGCGACTGCCGTGGGAATGTGCCCCCGGCAGATAAAAGCGGCAGGTCTGCACAAAGTTGAAGGCGTCTTTTTCTGTCTGGAAGCCGATGCGGTCTGAGTGGAGCAGGCTGGCCAGCATCGGGGTACGGATGGCGGCTGGTAAAATGCGCCAGGCATCAGGACCGGGCCAGGGAATATGGATGAAGGGCTGAATTTGTACCCGGTCGCCTACAATTTGGCGCAGGTAATGGGGGACCATGTAGAGATGGTAATCCTGCACAAAGATAACAACCGGCCGGTTTGGATCCTGATCGACCAGACTGCTGGCAATGGCCTGAGCAAACCCTTTGTTAATGGGCCGGTAACCATTTTCCCAGGCATCCCACGTCTGGCGCGTGATGGTGGGGGAGCGGGGGATATCCCAAAGCTGGTGCTGAATGAACCAGAGCAGCGGATTGGAGATGGTATTGTAATATTGCTGGTATTGGGCTTCATCGTGGATAACCAGTTTGAGGTAAATTTCTTCGACTTCTTCGATTTGATCGCCTTGTTCGGTGGCCCACTGGCGGTCAGCCTCGCTCATGGCCGAGGCCACCCAGAGGACGTCATGCTTTTGGGCCAGGGCGCTGAGGGCCGTTACCAGGCCGCCACTGCCACGCCGGACCCGGTAGCTGCCATCCTCTTTCGTTTCAAAAGAAAAGGGGCCACGGTTAGAGGCGATGACAATTAAGGGATCGTTCTGACTGTCATTGGACATAGGTTTATCCTTAAAACTGAAACGTGAAACGTGATGCGTGAGGTCATCTCTATCACGTTTCACGCATCATGATCTTGAATGTTTGAAAAACTTATTCTTTTTCTGGTTCCCGGCTGTAAATTTCGGTTAATTCACGCAGGCGCAGGGCCAACTGTGAGGTTAGCTGGTAGGGCTGGTAGCGCCAGCCCCAGTTGCCGCTGGCCTTGCCGGGGAAGTTCATGCGGGCTTCATTGCCCAGATTCATTACATCTTGCAGGGGGATAACGGCCGTGTCGGCTACCGACATAAAAGCCAGCCGGATCAGGTCCCAGGCTGCATCGTGGCCAGCGACGGCCAGATATCGGCGCACCCGGTCCTTTTCTTCCTCGGTGGCGTTCTCGTACCAACCGCGCGTGGTTTCATTGTCATGTGTGCCGGTGTAGACGACGCAGTTCGGGGTGTCATAATTGTGGGGCAAAAAGTGGTTCTCTTGCGCCCCGCCAAAGGCAAATTGCAAAATCTTCATGCCGGGGAAGTCAAACGTGTCGCGCAGGTCACGCACTTCGGGCGTAATGACGCCCAGGTCTTCGGCTATCAGGGGCAGGTTGCCAAGCTGCTGCCGCATGGCCTGGAAAAAGGGTTTGCCCGGCCCCTTGATCCATTCCCCCACCATGGCCGTTGGCTCCGAGGCGGGCACTTCCCAGTAAGCGTCAAAACCACGGAAATGGTCAATACGCACAATGTCGGTCTGGCGGAAGGTCATCTCCAGCCGGCGTCGCCACCAGGCGTAGTTTTGCTCAGCCATTTTATGCCAGCGGTAGAGCGGATTCCCCCAGCGCTGGCCGGTTTCGCTAAAATAGTCGGGCGGCACGCCGGCCACGACGGTGGGTGCACCTGTTTCGTCCAGGTAGAACAATTCCTGGTTGGCCCAAACGTCGGCGCTGTCAAAGGCCACAAAGATGGGCACGTCGCCAATGACTTTGATACCGCGCTCGTTGGCGTATCCTTTCAGGCGGAACCACTGCTCGTAAAAGAGGAATTGCAGATATTGGCGGAAGGTGATTTGTCGGGTCAACTTTTCACCCCATTCGGCCAGCGCTTCCGGTTGACGTTGGGCAATCTCGGTTGGCCAGGTGTTCCAGACGCCGCCTTCGTGTTCGACGTGGTGGCTTTTGAGGGCCATAAAGAGGGCGTAGTCGTCGAGCCAGGCGGTTTCGTCGCTGCAAAACTGCGCAAAGGCGGCCTGTTGTTCAACGGTGGCATTCGCTTCAAAGTAGTCGAAGGATTGGGCCAGGAGGCTCTCTTTGTATTTGATGACGGGGCCGTAATCGACGGTGTGAGGGGGGAAAGGAGGGACGGTGGCTACGGCTTCTGCGGGTAAATACCCCTCAGCCACCAATAGTTCAGGACTGATCAGCATCGGGTTGCCGGCAAAAGTGCAAAAACTTTGGTAGGGAGAGTCGCCATAGCCGGTCGGGCCCAGCGGCAATATTTGCCAGATCGATTGTCGCGCTTCGATCAAAAAGTCGATAAAACGGTAAGCCGCCTCACCCAAATCGCCAATGCCATAGCGTCCGGGAAAAGATGTAGGATGGAGTAATATGCCTGCTGTTCTGGGGAAACGCATTGAAGTACCTCGTGTTTATATTGCGTATTGCGTATTCCGTATTGCGTATGGTGTAACCTGCTACGAATTACGGAATACGGAATACGTCTTAAAGTCCGTGCCGCGCCAGCGCCCATTCATAAAGCTGTTGGTAGCTTTGGGCCGAACGGGGCCAGCTAAAATCGGCCGTCATGCCGTTCTGTTGAATTTGCTGCCAGCGCGGTTTGTCTGAGTTGTAGACGTAAATGGCTCGCGACAGGGCGTGCCAGAAAGCGTCGCTGTTATAATCGTAAAAGCTAAAGCCGGTCACGCCGTCCTGCACCGTGTCGGCCAGACCGCCGGTGGCCCGCACCACGGGCACGCTGCCGTAGCGCATGGCGATCAACTGCCCTAACCCGCACGGCTCAAACAGGGAGGGCATGAGAAAGATGTCGCTGCCGCCGTAAATAAGGGGAGCCAGGCCAGCGCTGTAGGCCAGAATGGCAGCCATTTTGCCCCGGTGGTAGCTGGCCAGGCGGGCAAACATGCTTTCATATTCGGCCGCGCCGGTTCCCAGCAAGACAAATTGGGCTTCTCCCGCAAAATTGTTCATGAGCAAATGGATGGCGTGGCCGGTAATGTCCAGCCCTTTTTGGCCGTCGAGGCGGGTGATCATGGCGACGATGGGAATGTTATCCTGCTGCGGCAGGCCGACTTTGTTTTGCAGGGCGCGGCGGTTGGTGAGACGGCCTGCGCTGAGCCTGTCGAAGTGGCCGTTCATTTCAGCCGCTGCAAAAGGAGCCACCAGCCGCTTATCTGTGGCCGGATTCCAGACCTCATAATCCAGCCCGTTCAAAATGCCGTGCAAATCATAATGGCGATACCGCAGCAGACCATCCAGGCCGGCTCCCCCGCTGGGTGTGGTAATCTCCTGGGCATAGGTGGGGCTGACGGTGTTAATCAGCGTGCTGTGATAAATTCCCCGCGCCATAAAGTTGACTTCCCCATACGCTTCTTCTTGCAAACCATGTGTCACAATGCCCAAATAGGTGAAAATATCCCAACCGGTGTGGCCCTGGTGGGCCAGGTTGTGGATGGTAAAAATGGTGGGCATATTGGTGAAAAAGGGGTCATGCCGGCCGGCCGTGGCCAGCCAGGTGACGGCCGGGGCTGTGTGCCAATCGTGAGCATGAACTACGTCGGGACGCCAGTCAAGTGCCCGTACCAGTTCCAGGGCGGCCCGGCTAAAAAAAGCGAAGCGAAAGGGATCGTCGCCATAACCGTAAATTTCAGGCCGGTTGAAAAGATGCCATTCGCCAATAAAATAGATAGGCACATCGCTGTTGGGCAGTGTACCCTGGAAAGCACCACAGGTAACGGGGCCGCTGCCGGTGGGTACTTGCAGCGCGCCGGCCATTGGCTCCACGCCGGCATAGCCCGCCTCAATCATCTGGTAAGCAGGCATGACCACGCGCACCTCATGCCCCAGGTCACGCAGCGTTTTAGGCAAAGAGGCGGCCACATCCCCCAGCCCGCCCCGTTTAGCAAAAGGGTCTACTTCGGCACTCAGGAAGAGAATCTTATAGGATTGGGACATAGGGTACTCGCTTGTCTATAACAGTCTATTTTTTAGGAAGTAGTGCCTAGTGCGTAGAGGCTATTACGTACTACGCAATACCCACTACATAATCCTGTCTATTGTCTATCATTTAGCTGACTTATTCAAATGGAATTAAAAGCCGGTTTGTTATACACTAGGGTGGATAGCAGTAAGCGGTTAACAGTAATCAATAAACGGTAAGCAGTGAGCAGTAGTCAGTAAGAAGTGAGAAGTATGAAGTGAACGGTACAAAGCAGTTCGTAATTCGTCATTCATAATTCGTAATTCTCAGGAGTCATTATGTCAATGCGGCGCATGTTGCCTTTTGTTTTAGTTAATATTTTGGTTTCGGTGGTAGTGGTGCTGGGGATTTTGTATTGGTGGGAAAATCGGGAGACGGCGGTTGGTGAGGAAACGGCCGTTACTACCCTATCTACCCCTACCGCCACCCCTGAACTCACTTTTGAAGAGGCATCCAGCCAGGTAGCTGCTGAAAATGATCCGGAGCCAGATTCTAACGAAACCATCCATGTGGTCCAACGTGGTGACACTTTGGGCAACATCAGCCGAATTTATGACGTCAGTATCGACGATATTATGGCGGCCAACAGCCTAACCAACCCCAATATCCTGTCGGTAGGCCAACAGTTGCTTATTCCTATCGGCGGCCTGCCTACAGCAACGCCTGCACCCAGCCCTACCCCCACCTCTGATGCTCCGCCGCCACCTATTGCCACTGAACCAGCACTGGAAGGAGAGGCCCAGGTGGAAATTGCCGACGTCATCGGCGTGGGGCAGGTGACGGCCGAAGCGGTGCAAATTATCAACAACGGCAGCCGTCAGGTGGCCTTGCAAGGCTGGAAACTGGTGGGTGAGCAGGGTCAGGTCTATACCTTTGGTCAGGTGACCCTTTTTGGTGAAGGGGCCGGTATTCTGGTTCATACTGCCGCTGGGCAAGATGGGGCCACCGACTTTTATTGGGGGCAAGAAACGGCCGTTTGGCAGCCCGGCTCAACCGTTACCCTGCTCAACGCTGATGATGAAATCCAATCAACTTATGTCATACCATAATAGTACGTAGTGCGTAGTACGTAGCCATAACAGCAGGCTGCTACGCACTACGCATTACGCACTACGAAACCTATTTGTTTAGCAGTCGGCCGTTGGTATCCGAGCAACGGCCGGCCAGGGAGCAAAACTCATGCGTGGTTTAGTTGATCGCAAAGGTGAACAGTTTGGGTATATAGTGGGACAACTGCTTTATACGCTGGATGGAGAGCCGACCGGCCGGCTGGAAGGGGACTTGATTGTTGATACGGAAGGCAATCCCACCTGGCGCGTGCTGGGCGATGGCGTTTACTCGCTCGACGGCAATGAAACCATCGGCTACTTTACAGAAGAAAAGCCGGATGAATATCAGTAAATAGTGCGTATTGCATAAAGTGGCGCAGCCACAACTAAAAACTCTCACCACAGAGGGCACTGAGAACACAGAGTTTTTCTCTTTTGCTCTGTGCCCTCCGTGTTCTCTGTGGTGCAAAAATTAACGCACAAAGCGCAAATTTTGTAGAGTAATCCTATAAGGGTAGATTGCTACGCAATACGCAATACGTAATACGAGGAGATTTCATGCGAATAGGCGCACAAATGAGTACGGCCGGGGGCATACACCGGGCTTACGAACGCGGCCAGGAAACCGGCTGCGAATCGATTTTACTCTTCACCAAAAGTAACCGGCAGTGGGCGGCCAGGCCGCTGACCGGCGACGACATTGCCCGATTTGAAGCCGCTACGGCCGAATTCGACCAGATTTTCCCCGTGGCTGCCCATGCCAGCTACCTGATCAATATCGCCTCTGATAAACCCGACCTGTGGGAGAAGTCCCGTCAAGCGCTCAAAATTGAGTTGGAGCGGGCCGGCCAACTGGGAATCCCCTACCTTACGTTCCACCCCGGCGCGTATGTGGATACCGACGAGGAAACAGGCCTGGCCAACATTGCCCGTGGCTTGCAAGCGGTTCTGGACGAAACGGCCGAAACTGCCCCCAATACCACGCTTTGCCTGGAAACAATGGCCGGGCAAGGGACCACCCTGGGTCACAAGTTTGAGCATCTGGCCACGCTGTTAGAAGCGTGTGGCCACGATGGTGGCCGCCATCCTCGTCTGGGGGTCTGCTTCGACACTTGCCACGTTTTCGCCGCCGGCTACGATATCCGCACGGCCGAGGCTTACGCTGCCACCATGAATGAGTTTGACCAGGTGGTGGGGTTAGCGCATATCAAAAGCTTCCACTTCAATGACAGCAAGTTTGAGCTGGGCGCCAAAAAAGACCGCCACGCCCATATCGGCCAGGGCCACATCGGTGAAGAGGGCTTTGCCCACTTCCTTAACGATCCCCGCTGGGCCGCCCATGCCGCCCATCTGGAAACGCCCAAAACGGAAACGGAAGAAGACGGCAGTGAAACTGAGATGGACCTGGTTAATTTAGCTACATTACGGAGATTACGGCGTGAAACGTGAAACGTGACGCGTGAATTTTCACGCATCACGTTTCACGTTTCACGTTTCAAAGCTATGTTTATTGTCGACGCCCACTTAGACCTGGCCTACACGGCCGTTAACTTTAACCGTGATCTGCGGCAGCCGCTGGCCGCTGTGCGCCAAAAAGAACCCAAGCCCGGTCAGCGCGGGGTGGCTACGGTCACCTTTTCTGAGCTGCAGCGGGGCGGGGTAGGACTGATTTTTGGCACCCTGTTTGTCCTGCCGGCCACATCGGTGGTGACCGGGTTGGATGATACGGCCGTTTATCACACCCCTACCGAAGCCCACCAACAGGCGATGACCCAGCTCGACTACTACCATCGGCTGGCCGACGAAACCGGCTATTTGCGCCTGGTCGGTGATTTGGCCACCCTGGAAGAGGTGGTCGCCAGCCACCAGACAGACGGGGCCAACAAGTTGTTGGGTATTGTGCCCCTGATGGAAGGGGCCGACCCTATTCGCGAACCGGAAGAGGCCGAACTGTGGTACGAGCGCGGCCTGCGGCTGGTGGGTCTGGCCTGGGATGATACCCGCTATGCGGCCGGGGCCTGGCGCGCTGGTGGCGGCCTGACCGACGACGGCCAGCGCCTGCTGGAAGTATTGGCCGAATTTGGCTTTATTGTGGATCTGACCCACCTCAGCGAAAAGGCCAGCCACCAGGTGATGGATCGCTATGAAGGGCCGGTGGTGGCCACCCACAGCAATGCCCGCGCCCTGGTTCCCGGCGAACGCCACTTCAGCGACGAGCAAATTCGCCGCTTGGGGCAGGAACGAGAGGGGATGATGGGGGTGGTGTTGTACAATCGGTTTCTAAAAGCCGGTCACGATAAGGGAGACCCCAAAACGCAGGTAACGCTGGACCATGTGGTGGATCATATCGACCATATTTGCCAACTGCTGGGGAATGCCACCCATGTGGGCATTGGCAGCGACTTTGACGGTGGCTTTGGCGCGGCCGATATTCCGGCCGAAATGGACAGCGCAGCCGATTTGCCCCTGCTGGCCGGCCGTCTGCAAGCACGAGGCTACACGGCCGATCAGACCAACGCCATCATGGGGGGTAACTGGCTCACCTTCTTGCGCCGCGCCTGGAGCCGGTAAGGGGTGGGTCCCCTTTCAAAATAGGACGGAGGACGAAGAGCCTGCACTGAGCCAGTCGAAGTGACCGAAGACGGAAGGGCGCTCTCCGTCATCCGTCGTCGGTCGTCCGTCTTTTTTATTTTTGATGGTGTGCTGCGCCCCTGTTGTCCCCTTCGCCTTATACAACAACGAGGGCTTCAGAAGGGTCAGGTTTGCCGGCAGCCAACTGAGTCAGGGCCAGGCGGCGGGCCTGACGGGTTTGGTGGGCCTGGAGGAGGCTGGGGGCGGCGGCACGTTCGTGGCATTGTTCGGCCGTTAAGGGGCAGCGCTCACATGTTTCATTGATAATGGTGTGGGGAATGGCGGGGTCATTGACGAAACGAATGGTGTGCGGCAGGTCGGCATCGACGCGAAAACCAACGATGACGCTGCTGGTTACACCGCTGCTTAACACCAGGGGACGAGAAAAGCCTATACATAAAAACCGCTCTTGTGATTCCAAAAATTCAGAAAGCTGAACGCCTGTGTGGGGGTTATCCATGTGTTGATCTTGCTCTTCCAGATCGGTGAGCAGACGCACAGAGAGCCAGCGTCGGCAGTAATGCTCATAAAGGCCGATGCCGCTGGGCACGAGCAGCCGGTTCATATTAAGCTGCTTGACAAGCTGAAAACGATGTCCCACATGGTGAAAGCGCAAAAAGTGCAGTTTAATGCCAAAATATTGGGGAACCAGCTCGCTGAAGCGGTAAAGCAGCATTTCAGGGGTCACGTTATATTTGTCCAGCATGTCGAGCAAGGGCTGGGGGTTCCAGATGGATTGGTTGAAGAAGGTATCGATTTCGGCCGTCAGGTCAGCACGCGGCATCAGCAGCGCCCCACCAAAGTAGGATGCCTTGAAGTAGTTGAGAATCTGGGTAAAAGAGTCGATCTGTTCTGGGGGAGAGGTAGTGGTGCGCTCTTGGAGGCCCAGGTATTGGTAGCCTAGTTCGCGGGCCAGCAAAAAACGAATCTGACGCGGAAATAAACGGCCGTTGACAAACAAAGTCCCCGGTTTGCCCGGCACAAAAACGGACCGATAGCCGTTCAATTCCGGTTGGGTCTGAATCCGTTTATCATCAACCTCACAGTTAAACTCTTTTTCCAGCAGCGTGCGCAGCGTGGTGGGTGAATAGTGTCGACCCCCGTCTAGCTCATAGCGTGCGCCAAACTCCGCCTGGAACTGCTGGGCCGCTTCCTCCAATTCTGGGAAATAATTCTCGTGAAACTCCTGATAAGAGCGCAAGGCGGCCCGCAAAAAATCTTCCTCCTGTAAATCATAGCGCCGGCCGATTTCCAGAATGGCATGCAGCAGGGCACTGGCCCGGTCCGGCTCCCGCGTCAGCAAATTGACCAGATCCTCCGCCTCCAGGCCAAACTCGTGGAAAGGAAAGCGCTGCATAATGGAGGAAGAAAGGGCTGACTCCAGATAGCTCAGGGAGGGGGGCAGTTTGATAGAGACCATCTGGTCATAATCTTTGCCTAGCACTTCGGCCATGCGCATGATTTTGTCAGAGCGGGGATATTTACGCCCCTTCTCAATTTCCGTCATATAGGAAGGGGACAAGTCACACTGCGCCGCCATCTCCGTCAGCGTCAACCCCGCCTCTGTCCGTGCCTGCCGTACCTTCATCCCAAAAATCGTATTGATCAAATCTATACCCATAGGCTGTATTCTAGCGAATTTTCGCTAAATGCCAACATTGGCCTTGACAAATGCAGACCCGTCTTGTACCATTATTCACAATTAGCGAATATTCGCTGATGGTGAATCTGGCCGCATGGTGAGCTTTTTCAGTAGTCAGTATTCAGTAAGCAATAAGCCGCAAGCAGCATTCAGTGAATAGAGCAGGCTTTCATAATACGCAATACGTAATTCGTAATTCATAACTCGTAATTCTTCTCAGGAGATTTTTATGCTTCTACCCGATGGTATTACCATTCATGCCAATGTTCCCTCTGACTTTGCCCAGATTTTGACGCCGGACGCACTGGCTTTTGTGGCCGAATTGGAGCGCACTTTTGGCCGGCGCCGGCACGAGCTGCTGGCAGCGCGGACCGAGCGGCAGCAGCGCATTAAGGCCGGCGAGATGCCCGACTTTTTGCCCGAAACGGCCGCAATCCGCCAGAGTGACTGGACCGTGGCTCCTATCCCCGCCGACCTGCAAGACCGGCGTGTAGAAATTACCGGCCCGGTTGACCGCAAAATGGTCATCAACGCCCTCAATTCCGGGGCCAACATCTTTATGGCCGACTTTGAAGATTCCCACTCACCCACCTGGGCGGGCACCATCGAAGGGCAGATCAACCTGCGCGATGCCGTCGCCGGGACCATCACCTACGAACATCCCGTTAAAAAAAGTACCTACCGCCTCAACGACGAGGTAGCCGTCCTGCTGGTGCGGCCGCGCGGTTGGCATTTGCAAGAGAAGCATGTAGAAATAGACGGCCGTTTTGCTTCTGCCTCGTTGGTCGATTTTGGCCTCTACTTCTTCCACAACGTACAAGCTCTGCTGGACAAAGGCAGCGGCCCCTACTTTTACCTGCCCAAGCTGGAAAACCATCACGAAGCCCGCCTCTGGAATGACGTTTTTGTTCTGGCCCAGGATTTGCTGGGCATTGCCCAGGGTACAATTCGGGCCACCGTTCTCATTGAAAATATTTTGGCCGCCTTCGAGATGGACGAGATTTTGTGGGAGCTGCGTCACCATTCGGCCGGCTTGAACTGCGGCCGTTGGGACTACATTTTTAGCGCCATCCGTACCTTCCGTCACGATCCCGCCTTTATTTTCCCCGACCGGGGCCAGGTGACAATGACGCGCCACATGATGCGTTCCTACTCGCTGCTGACTATCAAGACCTGCCACCGGCGCGGCATTCACGCCATGGGGGGCATGGCCGCCCAAATTCCGATTAAGGATGACCCGGAGGCCAATGAACAAGCATTGGCCAAAGTCCGGGCTGACAAGGAGCGGGAAGCCCAAGACGGCCACGACGGCACCTGGGTGGCCCATCCCGGCCTGGTTCACATCGCCCGTCAAGAATTTGACAAATACATGGCCACGCCTAATCAAATTCACCGGCTGCGCGAAGACGTCAACGTTACCGCCGCCGATCTGCTCAAAGTGCCCGCCGGCGACATCACGGCCGAGGGGCTGCGCCTGAACCTGGACGTGGGCGTGCAATACCTGGCCGCCTGGCTGAGCGGCAACGGCTGCGTGCCCATTTATAACCTGATGGAGGACGCGGCCACGGCCGAAATCTCCCGCTCGCAGGTATGGCAGTGGCTGCACAACAAGGCCCAACTCAACGACGGCACGGCCGTTACCCCCGATCTCATCCACCAATCCCTGCCGGCCATCGTCGCCGACCTGAAAGAGATCTATGGGCCAAACGGCAATTTCGACGAAGCCGCCGCCCTCTTCGAGCAGCTCATTACCGATGATGAGTTCACCGATTTTTTGACGCTGCCGGCTTATGACAAGTTGATTAAACGTAGTGCGTAGCCAGACCCCTACGCACTACGAAACATTCGTAATTCGTAATTCCTAATTCGTAATTCCCATTTAACCTGAGGAGGCATCACTTATGTTCCGTTCACACGACATCGACTTATTGGAAGAATCATGGCAGTATGACAAACGCTGGCAGGGGATAGAACGGCCGTATTCCGCTGAAGAAGTGATCCGGCTGCGCGGCTCTGTGCAAATTGAGTACACGCTGGCCCGCATGGGGGCCGAACGGCTGTGGCGGCTGCTGCACGACGAACCCTACGTCAACACGCTGGGTGCACTCACCGGCAACCAGGCCGTACAGATGGTCCAGGCCGGTCTCAAAGCCATTTACCTGAGCGGCTGGCAGGTAGCGGCCGACGCCAACGGCGCCGCCGAAACTTATCCCGACCAAAGCCTGTATCCGGCCGACAGCGCCCCTCAACTGGCCCAGCGCATCAACAACGCCCTGCTGCGTGCCGATCAGATTTACCACATGAACAACCAGAACGGTGTCTACTGGCTGGCGCCCATCGTGGCCGATGCCGAATCCGGCTTTGGCGGCGCTCTCAACGCCTTTGAACTGATGAAAGGGATGATTCGAGCCGGTGTGGCCGGGGTCCATTACGAAGACCAGCTCTCCTCGGCCAAAAAATGTGGCCACATGGGGGGCAAAGTGCTGGTTCCCACTCGTGAATTTATCCAAAAGCTGGTGGCGGCCCGCCTGGCGGCCGACGTCATGGGTGTGCCCAGCCTGCTGGTAGCCCGCACCGACGCCGACAGCGCCCAGTTGATCACCAGCGACATCGATCCCCGCGATCGGCCGTTCATCAGCGGCGAGCGCACCGACGAAGGCTTTTACCGCATCAGCGGCGGCCTGGAACAGGCGATCCAGCGCGGCCTGGCCTATGCCCCCTACGCCGACCTCATCTGGTGTGAGACCTCCAAACCGGATCTGGACGAAGCGCGGGAATTTGCCGAAGCGATCCATGCCCAATTCCCCGGCAAGCTGCTGGCCTACAACTGCTCGCCGTCCTTCAACTGGAAGCGCAATTTGGATGACATGACCATTGCCGAGTTCCAGCAAGAGTTAGGCAAGATGGGCTACAAGTTCCAGTTTGTGACCCTGGCCGGTTTCCACTCGCTGAACAGCGTCATGTTTGAGCTGGCCGCCGCCTACAAGAACGAGGGCATGGCCGCTTA
>JAWOIM010000384.1:0-5093 GCA_046484685.1 Chloroflexota bacterium
GCTATTGCCCAAACACCCACCCTGGCCCAACTACAAACCGGGCAAGTCGCCGATCTAACCCCATTTGTCATCAGCGACCCGGCTTATGACACACTGGATTATTACGCCCAAATTTGGGCCGGCGTCTGGTGGCAGGAGCGGGTATGGCTGCTGCCCCAGGCGGCCCAGATGCGGCTGCTCTTTTATGACAAAGCGGCCTACGCCGCTCAGGAACTGTTTGAACCGCTCTCATTCTGGACCTGGGAAGAATTGGTGTCCGACCTGACTCAACTGACGGCCGGCGGCCAGTGGGGGCTGCTCGATCCGGGGCCAGATCTACTCCTCTCCTATGCGTATGATCAGGCGGGTTGTAACGGCCGTTTTGCTCCCCCGCTAACGGCCGATGATTGTCAACGGCCGCTGTCGGCCTGTGATGTGTTGGTTACCCAGGGACGCTTCAGTCAAATTCAGCACGGGGGGTGTGTACGACCGTTAACGGCCACCGACATTAATGCTACCTGGCATTGGTATCTGGAACTGGTGGCCCAGCCAGGACTGTTGGTGACGCCCTTAGACACGCCTGATGAATGGACGCCGGAAACAATTCTCAACAACTGGCAGTCGGCACGGCGGCAGGCGGCTATTTGGGTCGATGAGCCGGTCAATTATGAACACCGGCTGCTTTTAGATCCCTTAGGGGTGGTCGGTTATCCCAGCAGCGATCTATTTGAAGGAGTGACGCCGCTGTGGGTGATGGGCAATTATATCAGTGGGGAGAGCAAACGGCCGTATGCCACCTGGCAGTGGCTCACCTATTTAGACCAATGGCCGCCCAGCCGGCCACGCCGTCTGATACCGGCGCGGCCTTCTGTCGCTCAGGCCAGCGGCTATTGGAACAATTTGCCCGCGCCGCTGGGACGAGTAATGCGGGCCGCTTTTCCCTTTGCCCAACCCGTGCACTTTGAGGAACGGGACCTTTTTAGCAGTGAGGCGATAACGGCCGTTTTGTCCCGTGAACCGTGAACGGTAATCGGTGAACGGTAATCGGATTACGGATTACCGCTTACGGATAACGGATCACCGATTACCGCAATCAGTGGTCCAAAATCTGGCTTAAGAACAGCTTCGTCCGCTCTTCTCTCGGATCGCTAAAGAAGACTTGCGGCGTGTTTTCTTCCACAATTTCCCCCATATCCATAAAGATAACCCGGTCGGCCACGGTGCGGGCAAACCCCATTTCATGCGTCACCGCCAAAATCGTATACCCACTTTCAGCCAGGTCACGCATCACGTCCAGCACTTCCTTGATCATCTCTGGATCCAGGGCCGAAGTTGGCTCGTCAAAGAGGAGGATTTTCGGCTCCATCGTCAGGGTGCGGGCAATGGCCACCCGCTGCTGCTGCCCACCGGACAACTGGCCCGGATATTTGTTGGCCTGCTCGGGGATGCCAACGCGGGTCAGCCAGGCCATGGCCCGCTCTTCGGCTATATCCCGCGACCATTTGCGCACGTGGATAGGAGCCAATGTCACATTCTCCAGTACTGTCAAATGGGGGAATAGGTTAAACTGCTGGAAGACCATGCCCACTTCCCGCCGGATTTCGGCGATATTGCGGATATCGTGGCTCAGCGCGATGCCATCCACAACAATCTCCCCATCCTGATGCTCTTCCAGTCGATTGAGGGTGCGGATAAAGGTGGATTTTCCCGACCCGGATGGGCCAAGAATAACAATTACTTCTCCCTGGCGCACCGTCAGGCTGATACCACGCAGGGCATGGAAATCTCCATACCATTTATGTACATCGCGGCAAATAATCACATCCTGGTTCATTGCTACGGGTGGTTTAGGTGGCGCACCCGCCATTCTTGCTTCACTCATGATATCTTCTCCAGATCAAACAGGCATTCTATCTATTATGCGTGAAACGTAATACGTGAGGGCTTACTCGTCACGTATCACGTTTCACGTATCACGTTCTACCGTTCACCAACTCCCAACTGCTTCTCCAACCGGCGGCTGTAACCGGCCATAATAGCACAGCCCACAAAGTAAATAATGGCAATAAAGATATAGGGTTCGCGGCGTACCCCCAACCAGTCCGGCTGGGAAGAGATCAGATTGGCCGCGCCCAGCAAGTCCACCAGGCCGACGATACTGACCAGTGATGTGTCCTTAAAGAGGGCAATAAACTGACCAACAATAGCCGGAATCACCAGCCGCAGTGCCTGGGGCAGAATAATCAGTGTATACTTTTTATAGGTGCTTAGGCCCAGGGCATCGGCCGCTTCGTATTGACCATTGGGAATTGCCTGTAAACCACCACGCACGTTTTCGGCCAGGTAAGCAGCGGCAAAGAGGGCAAAGGCCACCATCACGCGCCAGGTATTGACGATTTCCAGGCCCGCCGGTAAAAAGAGCGGAAACAGGATGATGGACATAAACAGAACCGTAATCAAGGGAACACCACGCACCGATTCGATATAGACGGTGCTAAAGAGGGCCACCACATTTCCCTTAAAGTTGCGCTGGAAGAAGTAGGCAAAAATTAGAATTGAGAGCGGCCAATAGGACAATATTTGCTCGGTGGTAGTGCGGGCTGCGGCCAGATTCTCAGGGGTACTGGTAAGCAGTCCCCAGGCTGTAATAACGATAGCCACCGTCCAGGTGAGCCAGGCCGGGATTCCCCGAATTTTACTGCGCCGGCCCAGGGCCAGCAGCAGACCCAGGGGAAATGAAGCGACAATGGCAAAGATGGAAATGGCCATCGTTAGCAGCAAACCACCCCAGGCCGTTTCGGGGTTAACACGGCGTATCAGAGTACTACCTTCCACACCCAGCAACAAAAAGAAGATAATGATAGGAGATACCAACCAGGCGATAGTCAGGCCGGTGCGAATAGGGGTGCGCCGGTAACGCTCACCCCGGTAAATAACCAGGCTGGGCAGCGTCAGGCCACCAATCAGGATAAGGGCTGCCCATACCCGCCACGTTTCGGCCCGGGGAAAGCGGAACAGCATCAGGCTGCGCATATTGGCGATGACGGCCCCCCAGCGGGCACCACCGGCCGCAGCCGCCTCACGCGCCACTTCGGGGTTGGTCGAGAAGCTGCCGGCAATAAAAGCATAAATGATAAAAGCCCGCAGCCCGGAAAAAATAAGCAGGGTGAGAACCAGCGTCAGTAGGGCGTTGGTGATAGAGCTGTAGAGATTGTCCTTAAGCCAGAGGGAGATGGGGGAATGACGACGGTTGATAGAGGCAACGGCCGTATACCCCACTGTCAATACCCAGATACCCAAAATCAGCGATGCCTGTACCGGCACATTTTGTAGTTGGCTCCAGGCAATTGAGACCGAGATATAAACAATCAATACCAGCCAGGCCAGCAGCCACCAGGAGCGGGTCACATTCTCCCGCAGCCAGTTACCCAGATTAAAGCGGATCGGCATGCCCCCGGTTAACCGTGTTTGTAGAGTTTCGTATAGGGTCGCCATTGCTATCTCTCCACCAGCGCCATGCGCTCATTATACCAGTTTAACAGTGCCGAAATAATCAGGCTTAGCGTCAGGTATGCACCCATAACAATTAAGAATACCTGGAACACCCGACCTGACTGGTTCAGCGTTGTGTAGGCCACTGCCCATAGATCCGGATAGGCCACGGCAATGGCCAGGCTAGAGTTCTTGGTCAGGTTCAGATATTGACTGGTAAGCGGGGGGATAATCACTCGCAGCGCCTGCGGCAGAATCACCAGCCGCAACTGCTGCCCTTCTGTCAGCCCCAGGGCACGCCCGGCCTCCGTTTGTCCGCGCGGCACCGACTGAATACCGGCCCGCACAATTTCGGCAATAAAGCCGCCCGTATAGAGCGACAGCCCCACGAACATGGTAAAGAAGGTTGGCGTTAACAGAATGCCGCCCACAAAATTCAGCCCTTCAATACGCGGGAAAGAAAGGCGTATGGGTGCTTCTACAATGGGCACAATCAGATGGTCACGAGAATTATCCAGAGCATCCCGCTCCGAAGCCAGGAGGACCCGGTTAGCGACCAAAATATCGCACGTGCCCTCGGCATACGCATCAGTAGCCTGCGACTGCACGCGATAGCGGCTGACATGGTAGGGGATGTTAGACGCCCGCAGTTGGGAAGTCAGGTTAATTTCTGAGCGGGATTCACGCACCGCACAGAGGGTAAAAGCAGCTTCATTCAATCGCTCCTGAGTGATAACACCATCGCGCAGGGCTGCATCAATCTCATCCAGGGAGCGTACCGGCAGCCGGCTGAGCATAATCGATTCCAGGTCGCTGTAGTCAAGGACGCGCAATGATTGTCGCACCATGATGCCCTGATTTTCGGCACTGTTGCCGGCCACGTACCAGCCGGCCGCAATAATGACCAGGAAGGAAACCAACGACCACCAGCCACGATTGCTATCCTTACCCGTACGCTCCTCCTGCCGGCCCAACATAATCCACAACACCTGGGCCTGCACCAGTCCCAACACCAGAAAAGCCAGCCAGGTAGAAAAGGAGGGCATAAAAATAGGACCGGGTAAATTCACCCCACGCTGGCTGAGAAAAACAGGCAAACCAAAGAGTTGGATCGCGTCACGGATGTTGCTCGAAGGGCGCGTTCGCGACGGGCCCAAATACACCAATCGCGCGGTCGCTGCCGCTGCTGCAGTCGCGAAGCCACAACATCATTCGGAATAACGCCTACGCCTGGGGCGCGCTGGATGCCTATGTCGCCAACCTGGTGGGCACCGGTATCCGCCCCAAGTGGGGCAACGAGGCGATCCAGAAGCTTTGGGATCGCTGGGTGCTGGAGGCTGACGCCGACGGCGTCGACTCGTTCTACTCCCTGCAGGCCCTGGCCACGGCCGGCCAGTTCGCGGGGGGTGAGGCCTTCGGGCGCTTCCGGTACCGCCGTGTCGAGGATGGCCTGTCTGTGCCCCTGCAGTTCCAGGTGCTGGAGTCCGAGCACCTGGACCCAGCCTTTTCGCGCGTGAACGGCGACCGCCTGATCAAGATGGGTATTGAGTTCGACGGCATTGGCCAGCGCCGGGCCTACCACTTCTGGCGGTTCCATCCGCACGAAAAGTTGACCATGGAGA
>JAWOIM010000174.1:0-8347 GCA_046484685.1 Chloroflexota bacterium
GGTTTTAGCCCTACCAGGGCGACCAGTTCATGACCGTGCCATGCACCCAGAATAGGCGACTGATTCGCTTCACTGGCTTGCAGGTGCCGTTCAATCACCGGCCTGGGTGCAGTCTGCCAATCATTGGCATCGGTAGTGTACATCTGCGGACATTCTCGTAAGCTTTGCAATCGTAAAGAGAAGTAAGCGTCATAATCTGTAGTTGTCAGGCGTCTAAATTCCATAGTTACCTCTGCACACGGCCAATTTATTTCTTCTCCAATCTGCTGTACTCACTCTGAACCAACAACGGCCGTATCCTGCCACAAAGCCATCATAAATATGTCACCCCACAGGCGACAGCCCAATTACTATATGCCTCTCAGACTTGATCCTGGTGTTAGATAGTCTTGTTCAATTGCTGTAATGTATAAATGAACTGTTCGTAATCAGATAGTGAGAGCAATTGAAGTATATGCCATTCAATTTTTGCGGGCTACAATGACTAAAAAGTCATTATACACCAGAAGAACAAGGCCTGTCAGTCTCAACCACCAACGGCCGTTTCTCCGGCAAATACCAGATAGCCACCAGCGCCACCAGCAAAAAAACCACGCCGGTCAACAGAAAGGTGGAGCGCAGGCCAAACCAGGTGGCCGCGGCTGCGCCCAGCAGCGGGGCCACGGCGCGGGAGGCGGCCACAATCGAGTTGTCGATGCCGTAGACGTTGCCCTCCTCGCCCGGCTCGGTGTAGCCGGCCAGAAGGGCGCCCAGGGCCGGCGTCATGCCGCCGGCCGCGGCGCCGGTCAACACCTGTAACCCAATCAACTGCCAGACGTCGGTGACAAAGGCCTGCGGCAGATAAAAGAGGGCCGCAGCCAGGGCACTGTAGCGCAAAATGCGCCGGTGGCCCAGCCGGTCGCCCAGCCGACCCAGGTAAACGGCCGTTATCGTACTGGCCCCCGCCGCTAACCCCACAATCAGCCCCGTCACCGTGTTGACCCGGCCGTCTGCCGGCATCAGCGTCACAATAAAGAGGGGGGCAATAGGAATGATAATGACGCGGGCCAGGTTAGAGAGAAAGCTGAGGACGTAGGTGACGGGCACACCCGGCGCAGTCAGCACATGCTGCCAGTCCGACAGCAGCGTGTGGCCTACCTGGTCGTCATGGACGCGGGGCGTAAAATTTTCGGTGACGCCAAAATGAACCAGTAAACCGGAAGCAAAGAGGAGAACGGCCGTTAAGACAAAAGTCATCTGGTAGCCCACCGTATCGGCCATGACGCCGCCAATGAGCGGTCCCACGGCAATACCGCTCAGCAGCCCCATTTGCAGCATCCCCATGGCGTAACCCATCTGATTGCGGGGCACCATCGAGGCCACCAGCGCGTTGGCGGCGGCTACCGTGCCCGTTACCAGGCCTTGCAGCGCCCGCAGCAGGATCAGCTCCTCCGCCGAGCGCACAAAGCCCATCAGCAGCAGCAAAATCGCGCCGCCAAACATAGCGCGTTGCACCATGAGTTTACGGCCGTATCTGTCCGCCACCGCACCCCATAATGGTGAAGCCACCATCATCGTCAGCGCCTGTGCCGAAAAAACCGCCCCCGCCAAAAACTCCACGCTCAACGAGGTCTGGCTGCCCAAATAATCCACATAGAGGGGTAAAAAAGGGAAAATATTGGAAAACCCAATCGCCGTCATTAACTGGGCCACAAACATAATGAGCAGCGTGCGCTGCCAGGGTTCGCTGAGACTAAACATAGAGCAACATTTTAGCAGCAAGCCCTTGCCCTGTGAAGCCGGTAACCCCGATTTAGATGATCGTCTAATCTGGCAGCGCATAAGGGGTAAAACATAAACTGTTTCTTACGTTTTACGCTACGTTTTACGCTCCCCACCTGCCCTCTGACATATCACCAATTTGGCTTGGCATAATAGGTAACTCATGTTATTCTATGATTCGTCCCCTCTAGGACATCAGTACTGGCAGCGAAGTTCATCTCGACACAACAAAACTGCGACTATCACGGTCAATCCATGCCCTTGAGCAGGAAATATTGGTTTTGTGATTAAACAACTCAAGAGTGCGCATGAACACGATTAACTCCTCTTCATATAAAGATAGCAGTTCTACTCCCCTTCATTTGCGCCTGCCTTTACTTCATTTACACACCCCCTATCTAAATAGAATTGATACCAATTGGCGGCGAACAACAATTCTGCCTACCTTCTTCTCTATCTGCTCGCCAAGGAGTTGCCTATGGTGAAGACCATACTCTGTTAAAAAAATGGCCTGTTTTTGGCCATTATTAACCAAGGTTTAAACCAACCATGGTTGGCTTAAATTGATGAAGATTTCGGAGGAGAACGACGTGAAAAAACCCCAAGTTTCTAAAAAAGAGATGGAAAAAATTCATCGGGCAATTCCCGATGCGTATGAAAAGCTAGAACAAGGCCGTATTTCCCGGCGTGAATTTATGCGCCATGCCACGCTGTTAGGCATGTCGGCCGGTGTGGCCGCCATTGCCGCCGCCTGTGGTGCGCCCGAAGTCGAAGCGCCGGCTCCGGCTGCCCCGGGTGATGAGGCTCCCCCGGCCCCCGCCGATCAGGTTGAAGCACCGGCCGGCGGCATCAAACGGGGTGGTACCTGGCGCAGCTCCATGCAGCTCCAGTTGTTGGACCATCCGGCCCGCCTTTCCTGGGTGGAAGGGGCCAACATTGTGCGCCAGATCAATGAATATTTGACCGAAACCGGCCCCGACAATATCACCCGTCCCCTGCTGCTGGAGCGCTGGGAGACCAATGACGAAGTGACCCAGTGGGATCTTTACCTGCGGCAGGGCATTCTGTTTAACAACGGCGATGAGTTAACGGCCGATGACGTCATGTTTACCTTTAACGAGTGGCTCAACCCCGACGTTGGCTCGTCTATGTTAGGGCTGCTTTCCTACCTGAACGGTATGGAGGATGTGGAGAAAATAGACGATTACCATATCCGCCTGCACCTGGAATCAGGCAACATCGGCGTCCCCGAACACCTCTTCCACTATCCGGCCGTCATTCTACACCGCAACTTTGAAGGTGACATTGTGCGCCAGCCGGTAGGTACCGGCCCCTTTACCCTGGTCGAATACGCCGACGCTGAGCGGGCCGTTTTCCGCCGCCGTGAAGATTACTGGCAGATGGGGGCCGATGGCCAGCCGCTGCCCTACCTGGACGAGCTGATCTACGTTTCTACCAGTAAAGATGCCGGTACGGCCGCTTTGCAATCCGGTCAGGTCGATTCCCTCTACCAGCCCAATCCCAGCAATTGGCAGGCGCTGCGTGACGTACCCGGCCTGACCGTGCGCACGGCCAGCACCGCCCAATGTTTTATTCTGCGCATGCGGGTAGATCTGGAACCGTGGGACGATGTGCGCGTCCGCAACGCCCTCAAGATGTGCCAGGATCGGGAGCGTATCTTGCAGCTTTCCTTCTTTGGTGAAGGCGATCTCTCTATGGATGCTCACGTGGCTCCTGTTCACCCCGCCTACTGTGACCAGCCCATTCCGGCCTACGATCCGCAGGGTGCCCTGGCGCTGCTGGAAGAATATGCCGAAGAAAAAGGCATTTCTCTGCCACTGCAAGTTACTCTGGCTACTAAGAACGACGAGGCCGAGCCGGAAATTGCCCAGGCGCTGCGCGAGCTGGCTATTCCTGGTGGCTTTGACATCACCCTGGACATCACCGAGCCGGGTGGCTTCTGGGACCGCTGGACCGAAGTAGACCTGGGTATTACTGCCTGGACCCACCGGCCGCTGGATACAATGGTGCTGCCGCTGGCCTATATCGAAGAAGCCATCGGGGCCTGGAACGAGACCCGCTGGACCGACCCAGAGTTTGAGTCGCTGCTGCGCGAGGCCGAGCGTACCCTCGACGTCGAAGCCCGCCGCGAGTTGATGTGTCAGATTCAAACTATCATGCAGGATCGTGGCCCCATCGGTAACAGCTACTGGAAGAGTGTCTGGAACATCACCCGCTCTGAATTCCAAAATGTAGAGGCCCACCCCACCAGCTATGACCTGATGGCTGAAGTTTGGCTGGATGAGTAGTTGGGTAAACAGTGATCGGTGATCGGTAATCCGATTACCGATCACTGTTCACGGCATACGGAATACCGCTTGCCGATTACGGAAAAGGAGCAGTCAGATGGCCCGATTTCTCATACGCAGTTTGATTTCCACCATTGTCACCGTGCTGCTGGTCTCTATCGGTCTGTTCAGCCTGATGGAGTATGGTAGTGGCGATATTACCGTCAAAATCCTGGGCGTTTTTTCCACGCCCGAACAGCGGGCCTCCTACCGGGCGCAGTTAGGGCTGGATGCCCCCGCCTGGCAGCGGTATGTCGATTGGCTGGTGGGCAACGATTGGCGTGCCGGAGCCAATGTAGGCCATCCTCTGTTGGTGGAACCTAATCCTCAAACGCAAGAGCTGCAATGGTGGGCCGATGTGGACGGCGAGCTAACCCGCTGGCGCCTGCAAGAAGGTGAACTGGAGGCGTTGGTCCGGCAGCCGGATGGTTCGATTGTGGCCCGGCCGGCCAGCGATGTCTGGACGGTCACGGAAGAGGGTCAGGAAGTCTTCTGGGGTTTGGATACGCGCAACAATGCCGTCAAGTGGGTGCAGGGCGAAGGGGCCGAAGTGTGGGCCTTGACTACGGCCGGTTTGCGCCGGGAGGGGGATGGGCCACAAGAGTATATTCCCCTCAAAAAAGGCTTGCTGCGCGGTGATCCCGGCCGCTCTTTACAGACGGGCCGGCCGGTGGCCTTAACGCTGCTGCCGCGCATACGCAACACGGCCGTTTTAGCCGGTCTTGCCTTTCTGGTGGTGATGCCCCTGGCTCTGGTGCTGGGCATTATCGCCGGCATCAACGAGGGCCGGCCGCTGGACCGCTTTATTTCCGTTAGCAGCCTGGCCTTTACCGCCACGCCGGAGTTTGTCACGGGAGTTTTTCTTATTCTCATATTTGGCATATGGCTGCAATGGCTGCCGGCCGTCTCCCTCTTTATGTCGGCCGACGCTATTTTCCAGGACCCCAAACTGTTGGTCCTGCCGGTGATGACCTTAACGGCCGTTGAACTGGGCTATGTGGCTCGTATGACCCGCGCCAGCATGGTCGAGGTTATGGATTCGGCCTACATTCGCACCGCCATTATCAAGGGCATGCCCTACTGGCGCGTTGTCATGCGCCACGCCGTACGCAACGCCTTGATGGCCCCCATCACCATCATTATGCTCCACGTCAACTGGCTGGTCGGCGGCCTTGTCGTGGTCGAAGTCATCTTTGGTTATCCCGGATTGGGTAAGTATATCTATGATGCGGCCGTTTTTGGTGACATTAACGCCATCCAGGCCGCGGCCATGGTCACCGTCACCATTGCCATCGCCACCCGCCTTCTGGGTGACCTGGCTTATACGATGCTCAATCCCCGCATTCGCTATGATTAAGAAAGGCAGAAGACAGAAGGAAGAAGGCAGCAAACTTCTACCTTCTACCTTCTGCCTTTATTGAGGAGTTTGTTATGGCTGTAGCACCCGCTGTCAAAACAAAGGCCCCCACTCGCCTGCAGCGCTGGTGGCGCGGTATTTCCATCATATTTGATTCCTGGGTAGCGATGGTGGGCCTATCCATTGTTCTGTTCTGGCTCCTAATTGGGCTGGTTTCGCTTGTCTGGACACCTTACCCGCCCAACGCCACCGACTTTATACAGCACAGCAGCCCCACTGCCGAAAACTGGCTGGGTACCGACCATTTAGGTCGGGATATCATGTCCCGTTTGATGTTTGGCACCCAGGTCATTTTGCTCAAGACGCGCATGCCTGTATTTGAAGCCCCCTGGCTTAACTTTCTCAGCGGCATTTCTATCCCCGGTGGGGTGGCCCTTTGGGGGGTGGCCGGCTCGCTGGCCTTAGGCGCTTTTCTGGGGCTAAATGCCGGCTATCGCGGTGGCAATTGGGACCAGGTCATTATGCAAGTGCTGGATGCCCTGATTGCTTTCCCTGTGATCGTCCTCTACCTGGTGGTCATTGCTGCTCTGGGGCAGGGGGACCTGGTGGTTATTCTGGCCATCACCGTTACCGGCGCGCCGGGGGTCGCCCGGCTGGCCCGCAGCCTGGCGCTGGACATCAAGACGCGGGATTATATCCGGGCCGCCGAGACCCGGGGTGAAAGCTCCTGGTATATCATGTTCCGTGAGATTTTGCCCAACGCGCGTGGACCGCTGCTGGTCGATGCCATGCTGCGTGTTGGCTACGCTATCTTTGCCATCGGTACGCTTGGCTTTTTGGGTATTGGTCTGCCCCCACCCGAACCGGATTGGGGTAACATGGTCAACGAAGCCCGCCGCAGCATTTTCGCCAATCCGCTGGCCGTCGTCTGGCCGGCCCTGGCCATTTCTTCGCTGGTCATCGGCCTCAACCTGTTCGCCGACGGCTTGCGTGAAGAACTAACCCGCTACCAGAAGTGAAACGTGAAGCGTGATACGTGATCGGCCGGCCATTCACGCATCACGTTTCATGCATCATGCAATAAGGATAACTCTATGACTACATCGGCACTAGATAAGAAACAGACGCCGCCCGTTTTGAAGGTGGATGATTTGGCCGTGGCCTATAAAGTGCGCGGTGGGGAAATCGAGGCGGTCCAGAATGTCTCTTTTGAGATTCGTCGGGGTGAGTCCCACGGCATTGTAGGGGAATCGGGCTGTGGTAAAAGCACGGTTGCCTGGTCGATTGTCAACTTTTTAGGGGCCAACGGCTACGTCAAGCGGGGCAGTATCAAATTTCAGGGGCAGGAATTGGTGGGCAAAGATCCAGAGGAGCTGCGCAAGCTGCGCGGCGACCAGATTGCTATGGTCTATCAGGACCCGATGCAGGCCCTCAACCCGTCGATGCGCCTGGGTGAGCAGTTGAAAGAAGTGCTGATCGTCCACCGCAGTATGAAGGAGAAAGAAGCCCACCAGCGCTGTGTAGAGATGTTGGAGCGGGTTTATATGCCGGACGCGGCCAACGTGATGAAGCGTTACCCGCACCAGATTTCGGGTGGGCAGCAGCAGCGGGTGGTCATTGCCATGGCCCTGCTGAACAATCCGGCGCTGTTGATTATGGATGAGCCAACAACGGCCCTGGATGTGACGGTGGAAGCGGCCGTTTTGGACCTGATTGCCGAACTGCGCCGGGATTTTGATACGGCTATTATGTACATCAGCCACAATCTGGGCGTGGTGGCCCGCGTCTGTACTCAGGTGGGCGTGATGTACGCCGGGGAAATGGTGGAGCGGGCTTCCGTCGGTGAGATTTACGCCCGTGCCCAGCACCCCTACACCCAGGGCTTGCTGCGCTGTGTGCCTCGCCTGGGAACCGACAAGCTGAGCAGCCAGCTTTACCCCATTCCGGGGCGGGTGCCGCCGCCCAACAATCGGCCGCTAGGCTGCGTTTATGCCCCTCGCTGTGATTATGTAAAAGATCGCTGCCGGGAGGAACGGCCGTTGCTGCGCCACCTCCCCAACGGCAGCCAGGTGCGCTGCCATTTTGCCGAAGAAATCGACCCTACCGCCTGGCAGCCGCCCTCAGATTTGATTTTGCCCATGGCCGACCAATCCGCTAACGGTGAACTGATTTTGGAAGTGGAAGGGCTGCAAAAATATTATGAAGTACAGGGCAGCAGCCTGCGCGATGTGCTGGGGCTTAAAGAGCCAGGTTACGTCAAAGCGGTAGAAGGGGCTACCTTTAGCGTGCCTAAAGGCAAAACGTTGGGCATTGTCGGTGAGTCTGGCTGTGGCAAGAGTACCCTCATTAAAACGTTGATCGGCCTGGAAGACAGCACCGGTGGTCAGGCCAAATTTCTCGGCTTTGATATTACCAACCATATCTCTAAACGGGACGAGCGGCTGATTCAAGAGCTGCAAATGGTTTTCCAGAACCCCGACTCAACTATGAACCCCTCTTATACGGTGGGGCAGCAGATCGGACGGCCGATGGCCCGCTTTGGCACCGTGCCCAAGCCCCAGATTCGCAGTGAGGTAATCAAACTGCTGGATTCAATGCGGCTGGGCGGGGCTTATTATGACCGGCTGCCGCGCCAGTTGAGCGGTGGCGAGAAGCAGCGGGTGGGCATTGCCCGCGCCCTGGCCAGCCGGCCCGACCTGGTGCTCTGTGATGAGCCGGTCAGTGCCCTGGATGTGTCGGTGCAGGCCGCCATTCTCAATCTGCTGCTGGAAATACAGCAAGAATTGGGCACAACGCTGGTCTTTATTGCCCATGATTTGAGCGTGGTTCGTTTCTTCTCTGACTATGTAGCCGTGATGTACCTGGGGCAGATTATGGAGAT
>JAWOIM010000254.1:0-3171 GCA_046484685.1 Chloroflexota bacterium
CAGAATATTGCCTACGGCCGTCCCCATGCCGACTTTGAAGAGATTGTGGCCGCGGCTAAAGCGGCTCGCGCCCACGACTTTATTCTCAGCTTCCCCGAAGGCTACAACACCCGCGTCGGCGAGCGCGGGGTGACGCTCAGCGGTGGCCAGAAGCAGCGTATCGCCATTGCCCGCGCCCTGCTGACCGACCCGCGTATTCTGATTTTGGACGACTCCACCAGCAGTGTGGACACGGAAACGGAGCATCTGATCCAGGAAGCGCTGCATGTGCTAATGGAAGGGCGCACCACGTTTGTGATTGCCCAACGGCTGGTCACGCTCAAAAGCGCCGACTTTATCCTGGTGCTGGATCAGGGCCGGATTGTGGAGCGGGGTACCCACGACGAACTGCTGGCTACTCCGGGCCTCTACCGGGAAATTTATGACTTGCAGTTGAAGGACCAGGATGAATTTATTGAACTGCAGGAGCGCATGGCGATTAAATAATAGTGTGTAATGCGTAGTGCGTAACAGTATGGATAGCCCACTACGCACTACGAACACCGCACTAAGGAATTTAAGATATGAAGCAACAACAGAAAGTGAGCGTTGAAGAGAACGGCCGTTTTCCCCACAGGAAAGGGTTTGATCCCGGTTTAGGGATGGAAGAGCAGGAGCGGCGCGACCGGGAAGAGCGCATTAAGGATTTGCTGCCGGATGAAGATGAACTGCTGGGCAAGGCGTATGACGGCCGTTTAGTTCGCCGGCTGTTGGCCTATATGCGTCCCTACAAAAGCCAGTTGGTCGTAGCCATCATCCTCATGGTGGTCAGCTCCCTGCTGAGCGTGGTCGGGCCAGCCATCATTGGTTATGCTATTGACGATGGTATCCGGGCCGGGTCCTTTGATGTGCTGCGCTTTTGGACCTTCATCTTTATCGCCGCCGCCGTGGGCGAATGGATTACCAACCGCTTCCGCATTGCTATCATGGCCTACGTGGGCACCAAAGTAGTGGCCGATTTACGCAGCCATCTGTTCCGCTACCTGCATACCCTGTCGCTCAAATTTTACAACGGCTACAGCGTGGGCCGTTTAATGAGCCGCCTGATCAGCGACGTAGGCGTCATGCAAGACTTCATCACCTGGTCGATTACGGGACTGTTTCGCTCCTTCTTTACCCTGTTTGGCATTGTGGCCGCCATGATGCTGCTCAACTGGCGGCTGGCGCTGGTCACCTTTGCCGTTTTGCCTCTGATGTATGTTTTGACCAACTATTGGCGCAAGCGGGTGCGCGAAGCCTACCGGTCTACGCGGCAGCGGCTGTCCCTGATTAACGGCTATCTGAACGAGTCGATTTCCGGTATTCGCGTCACCAAGAGCTTTACGCGCGAGCCGGTCAATACCCGCTACTTTGACGACATCAACCGCTCCTTTTTTGACGCCAATATAGAGGCGACGCGGCTGGCCGCCCTCTTCTTCCCCGGCGTGGACTTTATGGGGTCACTGGCCACGGCGCTGGTGGTGGGTGTAGGTGGCTGGCTGGTCATCGGCGATGCCCTGACGGCCGGCGTCCTCATTTCTTTTGTCCTCTACGTGGATCGCTTCTTTGACCCCATTCGGGAGCTGGCGCAGCGGTACAACACCTTCCAGGCGACAATGGCCGCCAGCGAGCGCATCTTTAACCTGTTGGATACGCAGCCCGATCTGCGCGACAAACCGGGGGCGGTGGACCTGCCGCCGGCCGAGGGGCACGTCGTCTTTGAAGACGTGCATTTTTCGTATGATAACCGGGAGATTGTGCTGAACGGCATCAGTCTGACGGCCAAACCGGGGCAGCGTATTGCCCTGGTGGGCGAGACGGGGGCGGGCAAGAGTACCATCATCCGCCTCATTTCCCGCTTTTTTGAGGTGACAGACGGCCGTATTACCATCGACGGCCATGACGTGCGCAACGTAACGCGGGCCAGCCTGCGCTCCCAGTTGGGCATTGTGCTGCAAGATACCTTCCTCTTTTCGGGGACGATTGCCGATAATATTCGCTACGGCCGTTTAGAAGCCGGTCAGGCCGAAATTGAAGCAGCGGCCAAAGCGGTTGGTGCCCACGCCTTTATTAGCAAGCTGCCGGAAGGCTATAACACCGAAGTGGGCGAAAACGGGGTCAACATGAGCGTGGGGCAGCGGCAGATTGTCTCCTTTGCCCGCGCCCTGTTGGCCGACCCGCGCATCCTGATTTTGGACGAAGCCACCAGCAGCGTGGATACCACCACCGAGAAGCAGATTCAGCAGGCATTGGACCATCTGATGGAAGGGCGCACCAGCTTTGTCATTGCCCACCGGCTGAGTACAATTATCAATGCAGACCAGATAGTAGTGCTGGATAACGGCCGTATTGTTGAGCAAGGCACGCACGAAGAACTGTTAGCCAAACGCGGCCGTTACTTCAACCTTTACACGATGCAGTGGGCGGCCGACGAGGGCCAGATCAACAGATCGGCCACGATTTTTAGTCCCAATTGACGGTGACACGGATCGTAATGTGAGGGCTTTTGACAAAACGTGTGACATATGTTACCATACAGTCACATATGGTCTATTCAATCCTATCCCAAAAGAGGGGTACAGTAAAAGAATTTGAAACAGTTCAAACTCAACTAGAAGAATACGTAGGAAGTTTACACTAAAGTATGAGAACGCTTGCGTGGCCTCTTGGGAGAGGTCTCTGCAAGCGTTTTTGGTTGCCTGGAGGAAGAATGGATTTATTATATCAGGATGAGTTAAACGAATTAGCGATGGAACAGTCAGGTGGTGTCTGTTTGTCGCTTTATATGCCCACGCATCAAGCAGGTCCGGAGCGCTATGAAGAAAATCGAATTCGCTTCAAGAATTTGTTGAAAAAAGCAGAGACCGGGCTAAGCGAAGCAAATTTGCCCGGCATGAAGGCACGTGATGTGGCCCGACTGCTGGAGCCGGTGACCGGGTTGTTAGAAAACGGCCGTTTCTGGGCACATCAAAGCCAGGGGTTGGCTATCTTCCTGAACTTTGACAACGCCTACACCTATAACCTGCCCCTTAGTTTTGAGGAAATGGTTATCGTGGGACAGCGCTTTCATATCAAGCCGCTGCTGCCCTTGTTTGCGGGCAACGGCCGTTTCTTCCTGTTAGCCCTAAGCCAAAATCAGGTGCGTCTGCTGCA
>JAWOIM010000283.1:0-14805 GCA_046484685.1 Chloroflexota bacterium
AAAACCGGGTCAAACCCGGGTTTTCTTTTCAAGATGAGGTGCCGAAGGTGGGATTTGAACCCACACGAGCGTAATGCTCACTACGCCCTGAACGTAGCGCGTCTGCCTGTTTCGCCACTTCGGCAGGATAGATATGAATTGTACCCACTGTCGGCTAATTGTCAACTTTCAAAGCCAATTGTTTACAGTTAAAACAAACGCATTGCCACCTGTTTAGCCTGTGGTAAACTAGCCGGGCTGTCTCAGTCGGCCGTATTCAGCATTTGGTAATCAGTGAATGGAAGACTGCCAGCAGCAAATAACATGACTAATACCCGTAACCGGAAGTCCGTATACGGTTATCGGTAAGGACTACCAGAGAGTACGCATCACCGATTACCAATTACTGTACACGAAGTGGTCGCCTGACTACATTACGGATTACCGAATACCGAATACCGATACCAGCGTATTACGCACTACTTTTTATGATTGAAATTACTCAGCTAACAAAATGGTATTATGATCTGGCGGCACTGGATAATGTCTCATTGACTATTCCACGTGGTGAGGTGATAGGGTTGTTGGGGCCAAATGGTGCCGGCAAGACGACGCTCATCAAAATTATAGCCGGGCTGCTGCAGCCGGATCGGGGGCAGATACGGCCGTTAGGTCAGGGCTGGCCCACGTTAGGTTTCAAACCGGAGCGGCTGCTCTACCCCAACCATCTGCGCGTGCGGGATTATCTACGGATGGTAGCCGGGTTGAGCAATCTGGCGGGCAGTCAGGCAGAAACGGCCGTAACCCGCAGCCTGGAACAAGTTCAACTGACCCCCCACGCCCACAAAAAAATCGGTCAATGCTCCAAAGGGATGCGGCAGCGCATCGGCCTGGCCCAGGTACTAATCGGCAACCCGGCTCTACTGCTGTTAGATGAGCCGTCGAACGGGCTGGACCCTGAAGGGCAGCAAGATATTCTGACAACGATTCGCCAGATTCAAGCCGGGGGGCGCACCATTATTATCAGCTCCCACCAGCTTCAGGAAGTGACAGATGTGTGCACCTATCTCATTATTTTGAACGAAGGGCAGGTGCTGTACCAAAATCATATGGCCGAAGCGCTGGCTATCCGACCACACACGGTCATTCACACCGACAAGGACCTGACGCCGATGCATGATTTATTGTTACGGGTAACACCCCATGTGGCAATTGAGGGCCATAAGCTGATTTTAGAGGAGGCAGCCATGTCGCTGCGGCGACAACTGATGGTGATCTTGCTTAATTCAAACTATGACATTCTGCGCGTGGATCAAAAACGGACAACGCTGGCAGAATTATACAAAAAGGTTGTTGCCTGATGCAGCGAATTTTGGTATTAATCCGTTATTTTTGCCGGCGCAGCTTAGTGTCGTTGACTGGTCTGCTCTATCTGATAGGCGCACTGCTGTTCTGGTATTTTTTCTTTCCGCCCCATCAGGGAACGCCAACTATTGAGAATTATATGCTGTTGATTGGGGCTTTTGGGGCTGTGCTGGCTTTTTTACTGACGCTGACCGTCACAGCTCAGGCCAACCGGGCTATTAATTACCCGCTGCTGGTGCGGCTGCCAAGTCGGGTGGAATATTTAACGGCCGTTCTCCTGGCTACGCTCTTCATTACCCTGCTGCTGCAAGGGCTGGTGGCGCTGCTGGCCCTCTACAGTGGACCGGATCTCAGCCTGAGGCTGCTGGAGCTGCCTCCGCTCTGGCTGGCGCTGAATGTGCTGGCCATTGTGCTGGCTTTTCATGCCTCTGATTTTGTGACAGACGGGTGGTCACGAGTCTATGTATACGGCACGCTGGCTCTGTTAATTATCAGCCAGAATAGTGGCGGCCTCATTGGTCCCTGGCTGGCCGGCCAGATAAGCAGTTTGAGCCGCTACCTGATACGCCAGGGAATGCTGCCCCTAGGCAATCAATTGGCCCAGTTGTCTAACTGGATTCATAGTGGCAGCAGTGAGGGGCTGGCCGATCTGCTGGGCATTGCTTTTTGGCCTTTTCAGGCCATCGTGGACGCAATTATTGCCGGTGGGTTTAATGCGGTTCAGGCCCTGGCTCCGGCCGTATTGCTGCTCTATGCGACGATTTTATTTATGCTGGCGGCCGATTTGTTCGCTACCAAAGATATTGAGTTTGTGGAATAAGGAGTAAAGGTATGCAATGTTGGCATTGTGAACGGCCGTCTCACGCCACCTGTCGCTTTTGCGGCCGGGCTGTCTGTAAAGCCCATACGCAAGAAAAGCCCTATATTGTCCATACCTATCGTACCAGCCGGGACGAGTATAAGGCGATTGTAGTTGATGGGGCCGTCTACTGCGGCGTTTGCCGGCCACAAGAAGACCCGGTGACGCTGGAAAAAATGGATTGATATGGCGCTACTAAATTCACTGCTGTCCTGTACGCCACCTCTTGTGTAAAATAGATTACATCACAATCGCAAGCCGCTTAATTGACAAAACAAGTGCAACGATTGATACTTATCAGCGTAGTGTTCAGTGCAAATAATTGTATGTTTGTTTGAAAGATAAAGTAAGTATATTGAGATGGTCTAACAACGGCCGTTGTTAAGGGCCATTAGTGCAAACAGGAGAGAACTATGTCTGACAAATCTATAAGTGAAATTATTGAAAAAGCGACCAACGATGCTACTTTTCGGCAACAACTATTAAATAACCCCCTTGATACCCTCAAGGGCTTCGACCTGACCGACGAAGAACGCGACTTGCTGTCCGGCCTGGACGAAGACACCTTTGATGAATTCGCTGGTGGCCTCGGCGACCGCTCTACCAAAGGAAGCATGAGACCAGGATTTGGTTAATCAGCAAGAAATCATAACCCGACATTCACACGCGGCAAGTAATGATGCAAGTCAAACTTACCGCGTTCTTTTTTTAGTTGGACAGATTCCTCCACACATGCCTCGCCGAGTTTCTTAAATTCATCTAATGACATTTTAAGCAACAAATTGCCGGCTTCCTCAAAACAAAACACCTTGTCACTATAACGGGCGCGTTGTCTGGCTGTATTCAGCGTCTCTTTTATAAAGTACACACATCGCTCAGTATTATCAACTTCTAACTTGGCTAAAAACAGATTGGCGAGGGGTAACCAGTCAGGGCAACCTCCATTTTTTACACTATCAATACTGGCCTGAAATAACTCGTATGCTTTGAGCGTATCTCCTAATCCGAGTTGTAAATGAGCCTGATAATAATAAAGTGCCGTTTTCCACCAAATTAGATTCTTCTCGTGGATTACTGTTTGAGCATGAACCCATTCTTCTCTGGCTGCATCTAGCTTATTTGTTTGCCAATATAATTGGCCCAATCCCAGGTGCAATCGAGTACACTCTTCTGGATAACTATCAAGCTGAGCATAAATCAATTGATAGGCTCTATCCAAACGGAAAGCCGCGTCCTCCCATAAACCTAAAGTCAGGCAATATTCAATACCCCATAATAAATATGCTTCAATCAATATATACTCGTCATTCATGGCGTTGAATAACCGATTAGCTTCTTCAAAGTCAGTTAACGCTTTATCAAAAAATCCTAAATAAGATTGCACACCGGCTCGATTAACTAAGGCCAACGCCAACAATTGATTGCTTGTATTTCTACCAATGTCAACGGCATCACTATATACCGTAAGTGATTGTTCACCTTTACCTAAAGTAAATTGAATCGAAGCGAGATTATTCAGAGATATACCTAAATTAAGTGGGGTACTATACTCATGGGACAATTGAACACTTGAGCGCATAGCTTCTAAAGCCATTTCTAATTCTCGCTGGGCAAAGTATGTGTTACTTGTCGCCTCTAAAGCTAGAGCCAAACGCTGCTTATTATTTGTTTCAAGGCAAATCTTTTCTGCTTTACGCAAATATCTCAATGCCTCTTCATATTGAAGCTTTGCATTTTTAGCCCATCCGGCCAAAATATAGGCGCGTGCTAATTCATCTGAAGCGATATCTTCTTCAAACTGCATAACTGCATTCGTTAAACGTAAAACTTCTTCATACTTGCTTTGGCGAAACTCTACATCGGCCATGAGGTTGTATGCTTGAGCAATAACCCATTTATGCTCTCCCGATAAAGGCAACTTTAGGACCTGTTCTGCATCAGAAAAACAAGCTATATATTGGCCCATTATGTTGTACACAGATCCTCGTTCCAAATAAATACGCACGGCCGTTTCCCACTGTTCCCCCTCACCCAACGCCTTCAAATGTTTTTCGGCCAACGTGTATAGCTCCACCGCCTCCCGGTTGGCAAAGACGTTGCGGGCAGCGTCGGCGGCGGCCAGGGCGTATTCCAGCGCCGGTTCATGCAGGTCGGCCCGGTCATAATGGTAGGCCAGTACCGGGGTGATCGGCTTTAAGTTGTCGGCATAGTGGCCCACCAGCCAGTCGGCTACGGCCGCGTGCAGGGCCTGGCGACGGGCATAGGGCAGGCTTTCATAGGCCACCTCATGGGTCATGGCATGTTGAAACAGGTAGATCCATTCGGGATCGGCCGTTACCAACTGGGTAATCTCTTCGGCCGACAAATCGGTCAGCAGGTCGGCCATGGTGGGAATCGGTACGTCGGGCACCATCCGGCTGAGTGGTTCACGGGCAAACTGGCGGCCAATGACCGAGGCTACTTGCAGCAGATGGCGACCGGCCGCCGGCAGCCGGTCCAGCCGGGCCAATAACATGCCGTGAATGGTATCGGGTAACTGCATCTGGCTCAGGCGAGCTTCGTCTACCTGCACCCGGCCATTTACCTGCAACACGCCCAAACCCATCATCACTCGCAGCGCTTCCTCCAAAAAGAGAGGATTGACCGGGCTGTCGCGCCCTTCCCGATCCCGTAGACCTAAATGTTGCTCAACGGTGGCCGGTAATTCGTCCGTGCCCAGCAGTTGGGCCAATACCTGCCGCGCATAAGTGGGCGACAAATCTTGCAGCGTCATCAGCGTCGTTGTCTCCTGCTGGCTGATTTTTAACGACAGATCTTCGGCTGCATCCCGGCTGGTCAATACCAGGCAAATGGGCATCGACGCTAGCTGTTGGCCTAACTCATCGACCAGGGCTATTGTGGCCTGATCGGCCCAGTGAATATCCTCCAAAATAATCAAAAGGGGCTGGTTGGCGGCCACCCTTTGTAAGCAGCGACGCACCAGGGCAAAAAAGCGGGCCTGGCGTACTTCGGCCGTTAATTCCTTTAGCCGCTCGCTTTGACCAATCGGCAAACCCAGCACCTCCGTCCACAGCCCCACGTCATCGCCGGCATCGGGAACCAATGACAGGGTCCAGGCCACCACCGTAGCCGCCTGTTCCTGAGCCGACATGCTATCATTTAGCCCAATCAGGTCGTTCCAGATGTTGCGCCAGGGGGCATAAGGGGTATCAGCCGTATGGGGTTGGCAAACGCCTACCAGGCCCCGGCCATCGGCCGCCAGCCAATGCCTGACACCGGCGGCCAGAAAACGGGTTTTGCCCACACCGATTGGACCACAAATAAGGAGGGAACGGCCGTTGCCGGCCTGCGCCGCCTCCAATTCCTGCCGTAACCGGGTCAATTCCGTATCCCGGCCCACTAACGACCGCTGCCAGCGGCCGTAATAAGCCTGAAGCTGGGTCGTTGTTGCCTGCTGCTGCTGCGCCCGAAACAGCTTCACCGGGGCTTGTTTTCCTTTCACCTGAACCGGCGGCAATTCTGCAAAAGCGATCAAATCCCGCACTCGTTGGGCGGTCGTTTCGCCGGTAATGACGGCCCCATCTTCACATACTTGCATTAAGCGGGCCGATAAATTAACTACATCCCCCACGACTGTATACTCACGACGGCTGGCCGACCCTACCGGCCCGGCAAAAACCTTGCCCGCTGCCAGCCCAATGCGTTGGACAACGACATAGTCTGGCCGCTCCCGCTGTAAAGCCAGGGCACACAAGAGTGCCTGGTCGGGGGCGTCAGGAGCCACCGGTGCGCCGAAAATAATGTGCAACTGGTTACCCTTGTCACCCGTTAAAACCCGGTTGAGGCGGGCATTGCGACTGCCAAAACGGGCTACTACAGTCGAGGCCCAGTTAAAATAGGCCTGGAGTTGTGTGGCGACGGCGCGGCCGTTTAACTCAAATTGAACAAAGAGGCTGGTGACGGGCCGGTGTTCGGCCAGATTGTCAGAACCGGTGGCGCTCATGCGTTCGTGGATGGCCTGGGGGACAAAGGGGGTCACGGCCGTTAACAAGCGTAGTTGGGCCTCCCGCTGCAAAGGCTCCGGCAGCAGAGGGCGAGATGCCAGTGGCGTCACCGGCTCAGTCCACACGGCAAAGGGAGTAGAGGCAGACCGGCCAAGCTGCCGCAACAAGGCCTGGCTGACAACTATCTGGCCCGCCTCGGCTTCATGCTCGGCGGCAGCAGCTTCGTCAACGGCCGTTCCCGTCAACACAAACTCTAACACCCGGGCCGCATCCCCGACGATTATCTCCTGACAGGGGCCATAGCTGAGGCCAATTTTAATGGTCAGATCAAAGATGGGGTTTTTATCGACCGGCCGGTTGGTCTCAATGCGGCTAAAGTTAGTCAGCATCAACTGCTGCATCTGCTGGGCACAGGCCAGCGCCCGTGATACGGCCGACCCGTCTTCATCAGGGAAATAGACCGACATGGCATCCCCATAAAAATGGCTGACGGCTCCGCCAAAGCGGTGGATGAGATCGATCATGCCGGTAAAGGTAAGCAGCAGCACCCGGTTCACCTCTTCGGCCCCACGGGGTCCGTCCGTGCCCAACTCTTCCGACATGGCCGTGAAACCGGAAATATCAGAAAAAAGGGTGGCGGCATCCAGCAGGCGTGGCCGGCCGGGTGACGGCAGCCCATCGGCCACAATTTGGCGGACCAGGGTCACAGGTACATAGGCTACCAATCGTTCTAACTGTGCCAACTGGTCAGATATAAGCGGGGGAATTTCAACAGAATTCATATGTAATAGGCGAGACACAAGCCACATATCTCATACCTTATACCTCATACCTATCGTAGTCAGGGAAAAAACGGCCGTTCAGAAAATCAACCAATTCTGTCGCTTCTTCTTCCGTCAGCTTGTGGCCAAAATAGACGTGTTGGTAACCATAATCAAAGGCAGGACAGTGGTGCTTGTCGCTGTAGTAAAAAGGGCTGACATGGCTCATGCTGTAGGCATCGGTCAGACCCAGAATGGAGACTGGACGGCGCACAATCAACTCTTCCTGGTTAATAAATAAAATCTCTCGATTGGCCATGTAATATTGCCAGCGCCCCCACAACACGCGCCCCAATCGGTACCAAATGTAGAGCCAGATAAGCATCATTACCGAGAAAGCAAAGGTGAAGCGTTCGCCCGCTCCCATTACATCGCGAAAGGTAAAAATGAGCATCCAGACAAAACCGATCACCCACACTAACAACATCAGGCTAAACAAAGCCACCGCCAACCAATTGCGCGGCTCCGGCATAACTATTTTGAGGCGTTCCTCAAGCTGTTCAAAAACAGCATTACCAATCTGTGGAAAATTTACCATCTTCATATCCATCAATTGTAACGCACCCCACAAAATACTGCATTAGAAATGCCGGGGACAAAACCAAAACAGTGAATGCCTGCCTGAAACTCTCATCTCTATTGATGCCGGCTTTACCCTCGCGCTCCCTTGCAGTACAATCCTCCCCCATGAATCGAGCAAAACATCTATTTCAATCATCCATCATTGTGATAATCTTCTTTGGGCTGGGCAAGATAACCGGGCTGTACCGTATCCAGCAGGTGGGCCAGGTCTTCGGTACGGGCCTGGATTATGATGCCTTTACGGCCGCTAACCAGATTCCCGAAGTCTTTTTTATTGTCATCGCCGGGGGCTCATTGGCAGCCGCCTTTATTCCCGTCTATTCTGCCTACCTGATGGCCGGACACAAAGACGGCATGCAGTTGGCCAACACCATTTTAACGCTGGTGATGCTGGTTTTGGGCGCTGTTTGTCTGGTAGCGGCCATCTTTGCCCCCTGGTTGACGCGGGTGATTCTGGTGCCTGAATTTTCAGCGGCAAGCCAGGCCCTCACGGCCGATTTGATGCGCATCGTTCTTATTCAGACAACAATTTTTGGCCTGAGCGGTGTTCTGAGCAGTATTCTAAACACCCACCAGCATTTTGCGCTGCCGGCCCTGGCCCCCTTGATGCTGGATGCCGGTTATCTGCTCGGTATCTGGTTTTTGGTGCCCTCAATGGGTATTTACGGCCTGGCCTGGGGTACGGTCATCGGCAGTATGCTGCATGTGGGGGTCCAGTTGCCGGCGCTGGTGCGTCATCGCATTACCATTCGACCCATGCTCCAAGTGCGGCTGGAAGGAGTGCGTGAGATCATTTACTTGATGGGGCCGCGCATTGTGGCTCTGGGGGCCATTCAAGTGGCCGATGTTTTTATTATCCGGCTGGCATCGCGGCTGCCGGAGGGAAGCATGTCGGGCTATTTTTACGGCTATGCGCTGATGCAGGTGCCGGAAACCCTCTTTGGTACGGCTATTGCCCTGGTCATGTTCCCCACGATGGCCGAAATGTTTAACGCCAACAATATTGAGGGGATGAAACGAACGGCCGTTCAAGCCTTGAGTATTATCTGGACCTTAACCATCCCGGCGGCGGCCGCTTTGGTGCTGCTGGGGCAGCCGGCCATCAGTCTCTTTTTGGAGAGGGGGGCCTTTGATGCTGACTCTACCCGGTTGGTCTACAGTATCTTGCTGGCCTTCAGCCTGCGTATTGTGGCCGAAGCCACATTGGAAATTGTGGCTCGCCTCTTTTATGCCCAGCACAATACACGCATCCCCATGTTTTGTTACCTGGGCTGGCTGGTCATTCACGTGGGGCTGGCTTACCTGTGGGTGGAACCTTACGGCATTGTAGGCGTTGCTTTTGCCAGTACCGTCGCCTTTTTTGCCCTCTCGACGGCTCTCTTCTTGCTCAACCGGCGGGTGCTGGGCAGCTTGCATGAAAGGATGTTGGCCATTAGTGCCGGGCGGGCCTTGGTAGGCACGGCCGTTATGTCTCTTGTCATCTGGGGAGTGGGTCAATTTATCACCAGCCTGTTTCCCTTCTTGGCCGCAGCCACCCTCCTCGGCGGCGGCGTCTACATCCTGACTAACCTCCTCCTCGGCGGCCAGGAGATCCCTCGCCTGATTCGCCTGGTGCGGTCGCGAGCCGTATAACCAGTATTCGGGCCAGTCTTTGGTCAAAAATTGAACAGTCGTTCAAAAATACAATATTGGCCTTGACAAATATAGAACACTCGTGCTAATATTAAGACTGTTACCAAATTTCATACCCGATAAAAATCAGACACACCTGACACTAACCAGCAATATGCAAAAGGGTGTTAATGCGTGTCCTACCCCACAGGAGAAGATGTAATGGCTTCAAAAAATGGAAACAATGACGGCCGTGATGCCGCCCTCAGCAAAACCTTAGATACCCTCAACAAACGTTTTGGCGACGGGGCCATTATGCGCCTCGGCGATGCCCAACACCTCAACGTCGAAACCATTCCCACCGGTTCTCTTTCGCTGGATATTGCCCTGGGCGTGGGCGGTGTGCCGCGCGGGCGCGTGGTCGAAATCTACGGCCCCGAATCCTCCGGTAAAACCACCGTTTGCCAGCATATTGTCGCCGAGGCCCAGAAACGGGGCGGCATTTGTGCCTTCATCGACATGGAACATGCGCTTGACCCCCGCTATGCAGCCCAATGTGGCGTTGATGTAGACAACCTTTACGTGTCCCAACCGGACACCGGGGAGCAGGCTCTGGAAATTGCTGACGCCCTCATTCGCTCCGGCACCATGGATATCGTCGTCGTAGACTCGGTAGCGGCCCTGGTGCCTCGAGCCGAAATTGAAGGAGAAATGGGCGATGCCCATGTCGGCTTACAAGCCCGCCTCATGTCCCAGGCGCTGCGCAAGCTTTCCGGCGTCATCAAGCAGACCAATACCACCGTTATTTTCACCAATCAGCTCCGCATGAAAATCGGCGTGATGTTTGGCAATCCGGAAACAACCAGTGGCGGTAATGCGCTCAAATTCTACGCTTCCGTCCGGCTGGACATTCGCCGCATTCAGGCCATCAAATCCGGCGGCGATGTGACCGGCAACCGCACTCGTGTCAAAGTGAAGAAAAACAAGGTGGCCCCCCCCTTTACCGAATGTGAGTTTGACATCATGTACAACGAAGGTATTTCCAGGACAGGCGATGTGCTAGACCTGGGGGTAGAATATGACATTATCGACAAGCGCGGTGCCTACTTCCGCTACGGCGAAACGCTGCTGGGGCAGGGGCGAGAAAATGCCAAGATTTTTCTCAATGAAAACCTGGAAATGCTGGATGAAATTGAATATATGATCCGTCGTGAGGCCGGCCTACCGGTGGCAGATATGGAATTGGAAGCGCAAGAAGAATAACCCTTTACGGGTACTAAGGGCTTGCCCGTTTTTAACTTTGGACTTTGGTAAACGGGCAAGCCTTGGGGTTCGTTTTCTTATCCATTTTTATTTGTGAACGAACCCTAAGACTTTCCGCTGAGCAGCATTACCTCCAGGCGGGCCACCACCATATCAATGGCAATTTGATTATGGCCGCCATGGGGAATGATGACATCTGCGTAGCGTTTGCTTGGTTCTACAAATTTGAGGTGCATCGGCCGTACCGTTTCCAGATATTGGGTGATAACTGACATCTGGGTCCGGCCGCGCTCCTCCATATCTCGCTGCAAACGGCGCACAAAGCGCACATCGGCATCCGTATCAACATAAATCTTAATATCCATCAGTTCACGCAGTTTGCGTTTGGTGAAGATCAGAATACCATCAACGAGAATAATGGGGCTGGGTTCTACACAGACCGTCTGTGTAGTACGACGGTGGCGCGTAAAATCATAAACCGGCATCTGAATCGGCCGTCCGGCTATAAGTGTCTTGATATGCTTGATAAGCAGCCTGGTTTCTAGGGAGTTGGGGTGGTCATAATTGACTAAAGCCCTTTCAGATCGAGGGAGATCAGGCCGATCTTTGTAATAAGCATCGTGGGGTAAATAGGCAACCTGTTCGGCCCCAACTGCTTTGAGGATGGTCTGGGCCACAGTGGTTTTGCCCGAAGCCGTACCGCCGGCGACACCAAATACAATGGGGGGGTTGCTGGTCATATATATGCTCATACAAAAATACCCTGGTGCACGCCAGGGTATTGTCATCTTTTAGCCAAGCCGCGTGTGGGATTTGAACCCACGACCTGCTCATTACGAGTGAGCCGCTCTTCCAGCTGAGCTAACGCGGCGAGTAGGGGAATTATAACAACTGGTATCTGACTTGACAAACATCTGTAGCCATCGCCTATGAATTGAATTCATAGGCTGGCACACAAAACGCGCTGAAGCGCGTTGTTTATATCAGCCACCGATTTTCAATCGGTGGTATAGGCGGCTGAATACGGATTACGGATTACGGATTACTGGTCACCGATTGCCGCCGGTCGTTCCGGGTCCCCACTCCATTCACTCCAGGAACCCACATATAAACGGCCGTTTCCCAGTCCGGCATGGGCCAACGCCAGCAAATTGACGCAGGCGCTCACACCAGAGCCACAATAAAAAGTGGCCTCTGGGGCCGGTGTGTCGCTCAGCGCTGCTTCTAGCCGGGCTTTTAATTCGGAGGCTGGGAGATAACGGCCGTTTTCCCCCCAGGCGTCGCCAAAGAAAAAATTTACGGCGCCGGGAATATGGCCAGGCCGCGGATCAAGCGGTTCCTCTGCCCCGGCATACCGTTCCGGGCTGCGCGCATCTACCAACAGGGGCAGCGACGCCACCTCATCAATGGTTACCAGCCACTCACGACGGGGTGCCCCGGTGAATATGGTTGTGGTATTCTCCTGCACGCCGGCCGTCGTGGGTAAAGCGGCCGCTTGCCAGGCCGCCCAGCCGCCATCCAATACGGCCACTGCTTCATGCCCCATATAGCGCAGCATCCACCACAGGCGTGAAGCAAAAACGCCGTTAGCATTGTCATACACCACGACCTGTTTTGTCTCATCAATGCCCAGGCGACCGAACAACTGGGTCAGGGCTGCTGGACTGGGCAGCGGATGCCGTCCCCGGTCCGTCAGCGGCGGCCCGCTTAAATCCTCATCCAGATGGGCATAAACAGCACCGGGAATATGCCCGGCTTCATATGCCTCCCACCCCGCCTCTGTATCATCCAGGTCAAAGCGGCAGTCCACCATCACCCACGACGGGTCATCTACATGTTTGGCTACTGTTTGGGCATCAATTAACGTTTTGTACATAGCTTTCTGTTCACCCTCATCGGTGGGCCAATTAAGGCTCACTGAGTATGGCCCACTCCAACTACGGTTGGGGCGTGGCCGTTACCAGGGGCGGCATCGTAGGCGGTGGTGGCAGGGGTGTAGCCGCCGGTTGGGCAGGGGTCGGTGTGCTGGTGGGGACGGCCGTTACCGGCGGTAAGGTAGGTGTGGGTGCCGGCGTTACCGGCGTGGGCGTGGGCAGATTGGGATCAAACAGCAAGGTCAAAGCTCGCCACTCGCTCTCAGCTACCGTCTCTGAATCACGCATCAGCCTTACTCGCCAGGAATACTCATCCGGCTCTGTCACCCAATCATAAGCCACCAGCGGCAGGCTGTAGCGCGTACCCAGCAGCGGCTGGCTGGTACGATCCACAGCCAACACCTCACGTCCGGTGTACAGATAAAGCACAAACTCTTCATTTGGCCCCAGCGGTAGAGGCCAATTCCAACTGTAATTCAAATCGGCCGAAATTAGCGCCTCTGTCCCCACTACTGGCTGGCCCAGGCGCAGCAGTGGTTGGGGTGGCTGGCTAAACCCATCACCAAATTCAGCCGTCCAGTACCAGACGTTGGGCGAGTTAAAATCACCGACATACCCCACCCCGACTTCTGAAGCAAACTGGTTCAAAACAATGGGGCGATGGGGATCACTATTAACCCAGAATTCAACCGCCTCATAGGCATGTTCAAAGCCCCAGGCGGTGGCCTCACCGGCATAGCCCCCCCTATAATCAAAGCGCAAAAAGCGTTCGGCCGGCAGTGAGCCATCCCAGCCGGTATGACCTGTATAGGCAAAACGAGCCATGTCGGCGGCATGATGCTGGGCCACCGTACTCAACGTCGCGTTATGCGTTAGCGGCTCCCGATCAAAGTGAAGGCGGGCCTCATTGATATAAAAGAGCAGTCGTTCGGCCGGGGGCAGCATTTCTGCTTCAGTTACAGCACCCAGTTCAAAAGGAGCATCCAACGGAATGGGATCTAGATCCAGGGCAAAGGGATCTGTTTCAGACTCATCTAGCTCATCCTGCATAATAAAAGGCAGAAAAAGGTAAGATGTACCCTGATCGACATGGACCCAGCGGCCGATTTGTGTACTGCCAAATTGATTGCTGGCGGTCATTATCACATAAAAATTACCCGATGAGCGATAGTGATGAACGATCTGCTCCCCTTCATAATAACGGCCGTCTCCCATATCCCACCGGTATTGAATGACCGTGTCATCTCCGTAAGCCTGACCCACTACCGGCTCATTGCTGGCAGCAGCACCATGAATTTCCATATCGGCAGTGGGACGTTCACCCACCGTCACCAGCCCATGAGCTTCAGAACGGCCGTATTGATTTTCTACCGTCAACTGAATAGGATAGGTGCCAGGTATCTGGTAGCTGTGTGACGGATTAGGCCCTTGCAAGATAGTTCCATCCCCAAAATCCCAGCGGTATTGCAGCGGAGGCTTACCCCCGCTGAAATTCAGCAGCGGGACTGTTTGGCCAACACTCAAGGTGTCGTCGCTCAGGTCAAACTGGGCCACCGGGTGAGGCACCACGGTAATACGTGCCGACCCGGAAGCAGTAGCCAGTGGATTAGCCACGTCGAGCCGAATTTCATAAATACCGGTAGCCGGAAAAACCACCGTCGGGTTATTGACATCCACGCGGCGGCCATCCCCTAAATACCAGGTCTGGCGCAGCGAGCCGGAGCCGCTTAGCTCTGGTTGCAAAACAATAGGCTGGCCCACGGTGGCCTGAGTCTGGCGCAGCACGCTCTGAATTTGGGGAGCGATGCCAATCCAAACCGGCAGTACTTTTTGCCGGCTTTGCTCGTCATGGGCTAAGGTAATCTGAATCTCTTTGATCGGCTGGGAAATGTCGGCCGTTTCCACCCGCAGCGGCAAGGATATGGTCGTAGATCCACCTGGTTGAAGCAGCGGACGCCAGGTCAACTCATTGTTTTGCAAATTGAGGCTGACAGCCAGAGGAACGGTGGAACTGGCTACGCGCAGTGAGGGGGGCAGCACCAGGCGAATGGAAGGGGTTTGCTGAGAGGTGCCACTATTGCTCAGGTTTGCCTCAAGCATCACCGTCTCACCGGGCGCGGTAACGGCCGTTGACAACGACACCGTTAAAGGCAGCTCCCCCTCCAGTTCAACGTATCCACTATAAGAGGCAGCCAGATCGGTGCTGGCCGCCGAAGAACGAGGCAGCAGCAATCCTAACAAAAACAGCAGCAAGATAATCAGAAATGATGAATGAAATAGATGTTTATTCACAGCAGCAGTTTATCAAACTTCATCCGTCCCAACAAGGGAACTACAGTAACCTATTTTGCTTACACGTGTTATAATGGTGACATGTAGCAGGTATGGCAGCGTTTTGTGGAAAACCTGACAGGTTTGGTGCAAGCAAAGCTTGCCAACCTGTCAGG
>JAWOIM010000413.1:0-2946 GCA_046484685.1 Chloroflexota bacterium
ATCATTATGATAATCAATTTTCTCCCGTTTAACCAGCAAAAGCTGTGCTACAATAGAACGCAGCATTAGCAACAACCCTACTACGCAATACGCATTACGCACTACGCCATACGGAGGTATCTATGTTAGCCCTCAAGAATCGAATCGAAGTCGTGGAACGCATAACGGCCGAGGAATTTTTTGCCTTTGCGCCGGAAACGGAAAAGGCGGAGTTAATTGAAGGAGTAATGATCGTGTCCCCACCACCGCTGGATAGTCATGAAAAACAAAATTTGTTCTTGCTGCGCTTGCTTAGTGAATATGTGGAGCAACAGGGTTTGGGTGAGGTGCGGGGGTCACGCACGGCCGTTCGCCTCAGCGAAGCCCATGTATTTGAACCGGACATACTCTTTTTGTCCGAGGAACGAAGCCATTTGCTGCAAGAGCGGGGTGTCTTTGGCCCGCCTGACCTGGTGGTGGAGATTTTGTCAGCTTCAACAGCGATGTATGATCGGGGTGACAAGCTGCGAGCCTACGAGCGGTTCGGGGTGCAGGAAGTATGGCTCATTGATCCGTATGGTCCCAGCGGCACGCTCTTTTACCGGCAAGAGGAAGGGTTGTTTGTGCCCATGCCGGTTGACAACGACGGCTGGCTGGTCTCAACGGCCCTGCCTGGTTTTCAGTTGCAAACTGATTGGCTCTGGCCGCAGGAAAAGTTTGTGCCCTTAGTTGAGGCCCTGGCAGCCGTTCAAGCACGCCGTGGTTAATTAAAAGCAGTGTCACAGAGATACATGGAGGGCGCACAGAGTTTCACAGAGAAAGACAGAGAAAACGAATCCGTGCAATCCGTGTCTATCTGTGTCCTATTGTTTCAGAAGCCAGAGCCACCGCCCCCCACAATGGCGCATCATCACCCAGTTGGGCCGGGTGCAGGCTGATGCTGACTTCGGGCAGACAGGTAGCACGGACGGTGCGGCGCAGCTCCTGCCACCAGAGGTCGCCTGCTTTGGTGACGCCGCCGCCGAGGATAATGCGGGCGGGGTTAATCAAATTGGCCGCGTTGCCCAGCCCCAGGCCGAGGGCGTTGGCCCCCCGCAGCAAAATGCGCCGGGCGCTGGGATCGCCGGCGGCAGCCTTTTCCGCCACCACCTGGCCCGTTACGTCACCGCTAAACGGCCGTTCTTCACTTTCCCACGCCGCCGCCAAATCCTGAGCCATGTAGGGGCCGGAGGCCAGCCGCTCTACGCAGCCCTGCTTGCCACACAGACAAAGCGGCCCGTGGGGATCAACTACCGTATGGCCAATTTCCCCGGCCATGCCTTCGTGACCGCGCCAGATACGGCCGTTTAACACCCAGCCACCTCCCACGCCCGTACTCACCGTGACGTAGAGCAGGTCATCAACCCCTTGCCCGGCCCCATAGCGCCATTCGCCGAGAGCGGCCACGTTGGCATCGTTGTCCACCCAGACGGGCGCGTCAAATTCGGCCGTCAGCCGCTCCCGCAGCGGCATCTCCTCCCAACCGGGCACATGGTGAGAGAGACGCACCAGCCCCCGCTCAAAATCGACCGGTCCGCCAAAGCTGACGCCAACGGCCTGGGGTTGACGGCCGTTGAGCAGCTTGTGGGCCAGGGCAATCATCTGACGGTAATCGTCAACGGCCGTAGCCTCCGGCTGCGAAAAGAAACGCTCGTGGGCCAGCCAGGTTTCTGAATCTGCCGTTACCGCCGCTGACAGTTTGGTGCCACCAAAATCAAGGGCAAGCGTCAAAGAGTCCAAAACAGTTTCCTTACAGGTCAGGTCTGAATAAACAATATCGCGCAGAGGCGCACGGGGCGCAGAGAAAAAATCTTTGCGTCTCCGCGCCTCTGCGCGAGTTAAACGTTAACAGTATAGCAAATTTACGCTTTTCGCGTTACCCTTTGGGTATGATGAATTTGAATTATACCAGTATTGACGTCAACGAACGCTGGCAGGCGTTTCAGGCCGCCGCTTATGCCGAACAGATCGCTCTGTTTGAGCAGTCGCTGCGGCAAGGGCTGCACCAGCCGGACATGATCCAGGATATGGTGCGGACGCTTTATGAGCAGAGCTTACGGGCCGGGGAATATGAGCGCTTTGTGGGCTGGATAACGGCCGTTCAGCAGCAAGCCCCCGCCATTTTCGAGGAGTACGGTGGCCAGTTGCTCTATTGGCAGTTGGGCCAGGCGCTGGCCAGCAGGCAGCCGGCGGCCAAAGCGCAGGCCATCAGCGCCTTGACCAATGCCGCCACCGACCATTACGGCTTTTTCTTGCGCGGTCTGGATTTGCTGGCCTACCGGGGAGAAACGGCCGTTATTGTACAAATGATGCAAAGCGCCTGGCCGGCCGTGCGTGACGAGCGCACCATTTTTCAGAGCGCCACCGACCAGTTTGCCGCCCGCGCCACCGACCAGATTATCTTTCACTATTTGGAAGAAACGGCCGAACCCGACCCCCACGACACCACGCTGCTGGCTAATCTGGGACAATTTTTTCCGATCGATCCGGCCGGGCTGAGCCGCTTTTTTGACCACTTGCGCGGCCGGGCCGGCGGCGGCTGGCAGGTGACTGATTTTGGGGGTGAGGATAGCATAGACGGGAAAACGGCCGTTTCTGTACCAACCATCGCTCAAAATTGGAACAGTCTGGCGATTGAATTCCTGGGCTACCTCTATTACCAGGAAGATGTGCCCTTGAGCAAAGGAGACCTGGCCCGCTATCAGTTCCCCCACTACTTTACCACCCGGCGCACGGGCCAGCTTGAGCCACGGGTAGATATGGGCAGCCTGATGGGCCAACGTTCTCTTATGGGCCAACGTTCGGGGCCAACCCGTCCCTTACCGCCCCAGCCGGAACCACGCCATCCCCTCTGTCCCGATCCGACCACGCTCAAGGAGTATATTAGCAAGTTGGTCCACTATGCCCGCCCCCAAATGGTACAGGCGG
>JAWOIM010000347.1:0-5681 GCA_046484685.1 Chloroflexota bacterium
TTTGGGGATTGGGTTGGTTAGACATCGGTTTCTCCTTATAGGGGTTAAATGGGGTTGAAAAGGGGTAAATGGGGAAATGAAAAACGGCCGTTACCTGCTGGCTTATTCAGCAAGTAACGGCCGTTGTGGATCAAGTTAGTGGGCAAACAAAAACGGCCGTTTCCCTACAATTGGGGAAACGGCCGTCACAAAATGAATATCTACTACGAACGGATCAACATTCGTAGGTTGTTACAGCAATCTATGTCGAGACTTCTACTACGTGTTATACTAGTCCTCTAATATATTCTCATCTATTTTCTTTTCTTATCGTTTATGATATAATTCCGGCATGAAACTAAGTGATTATGCTAAAGAAGTAGGGATTGCCTACATCACTGCCTACCGCTGGTTCAAGAGCGGTAAAATCCGGGGCTACCAGATGGACACCGGGACTATTATCATCACTGAGAAGGATGAGGAACGGGACCAAAAGGTCGCTGTTTACGCCAGGGTTTCCTCCCACGAGATGCGCGACAATTTGGAACGGCAAGCTGAACGTCTCATTGATTACTGTGTAGCTAAAGGCTGGCAGGTCAGTCAGGTGGTCAAAGAGGTTGGGTCGGGAGTCAACGACAACCGTAAACGATTCATGGCGCTGCTGGCCGATCCCACCATCACGACGATTGTGGTAGAACACAAGGACCGGGCCACCCGCTTCGGCTTCAACTACCTGGAGACTTTATTGGGGATGCAAAACCGCCGCATTGAGGTAGTTAATCTAGCCGATAACGGCAAAGAGGATTTGCTTCAGGACCTGGTATCAATTATTTATTCCTTCTCGGCTCGTCTTTATGGCCAGCGCCGCGCCAAACGCAAGACAGAACTAATTAGCCAACAATTGCGAGATGACCAGAATTAAGCTCGTCGAACAGCATATCATCAGGGTCAACGACCCCCGCTTTGCGGCCATAGATGCGGCTGCCTTTGCTTCCAAGAATCTATACAATGCGGCCAATTATCTGGTGAGGCAAGCCTTTATCCATGAGGGTGTCTATCACAACAATGCGGCCGTATTTCACCTGATCAAAGGCAGTCCTGAATATCAGGCATTGCCGCGCAAGGTCTCGAACCTGGTCCTGAAACAGCTAAACCAAGCTTGGACCGCCTTCTTTGCTGCCATCAAGGTGTGGCGCAAGCAGCCCGAACGCTTTCTGGGTCGGCCTCGGCTGCCGGCCTACAAGGAAAAGCAGGGACGTAACCTGCTTCAATATGACATCCAGGCAATCAGCAAACCGGCACTGGCCAAAGGCATTGTACGCCCCTCGCAGTTAGGAATAGAGATTACCACACAGCAGCGGCATGTGCGTCAGCTGCGGTTTGTCCCTAGGAAGGGCTACTATGTAGCCGAAATCGTTTATGAAGTAGACCCTACCCCTGCCCCCAACCTCGATTCCAACCTGGTCGCTGGTATCGACCTGGGCATTGACAATTTAGCGACGATAACAACAAACAAACGAGGCTTTACGCCTTTAGTCGTTAACGGTCGGCCGTTAAAGTCAATCAACCAGTATTACAACAAGCGACGGGCTGAGTTACAGAGCCAGTTAGGGGGCAATCGCCGCCGGTCCAAGCAAATTGACCGGCTAACTACCAAGCGCAACCGTAAAGTGAAAGACTACCTACACAAAGCCAGCCGCTTTATTATAGATACGCTGGTTGGCCAAGGCATCGGCACAATCGTCGTTGGCCGCACTGCCAACTGGAAACAGGCGGTCAACATTGGCAGCCGGAACAACCAAAACTTTGTACAGATTCCTCATGCTCAATTCTGGCAGATGATACAGTACAAAGCGCGATTGGTAGGAATTGAGGTGATGTTACAGGAGGAAAGCTACACTTCAAAATGCAGCTTTTTGGACCTGGAGTCAATAGGCAAGCAGGTGTCTTATCAGGGAAAGCGGATTAAGCGGGGGTTGTTTAGGGCGAGTAACGGTCGGTTAATCAACGCTGATTGTAACGGTGCTTACAACATCATGCGAAAGGCAGTCCCGGAAGCATTCGCGGACGGGATAGAGGGCATTGCAGTGTGCCCGGTACGGGTTACGCCTGTACAAAGATAATATTTGATAAAATGTTATCAAACTGTTCCCGAGGCGGTGATATGCTTTATCGCTGAACTACTGCTAACGGCGACCCTAACCGTGGCCTGTTGGGTTGGTGGTTGGGGCGCACGTAGCGGGCAGCCGGGGCAACGGCCGTTGCCGGCTTCGTCTTTGCGCTGGGTCCTGACCATAACATTCTTTTTATCGGCGGTACATCCGGTGTGGGTAAGGAAGTTGTCATCATGGTAATCATCATTATTGTTTCCGCGCTGGTATTGGTCGAAGGATATACCTGGCTGCATGTGGAGGATAACGTGTAATGAGTTGGCAAGAACTGGCTAATGACGAGCCTGAACTGGCCCGGTTTGGTGCCGAACGCTTGTTAGACAGCGAGGTCGCTTATCTGGCGACGGTACGCAAAGATGGTTCGCCCCGCGTTCACCCGGTGACGCCGATTATCGGCGACGGGCGGCTGTTCGTATTTATGGAGCCAACGTCACCCAAAGGGCACGATTTGCGGCGCAACGGCCGTTACGCCATGCACTGCCAGGTAGCCGATTCCGAAGGGGGTAAGGGGGAATTCTTCCTGAGCGGCCGGGCACAGTTGGTTGAAGATGCGGCTGCTCGGGAAACGGCCGTGCGCGCCGCCAGCTATGACGTCGCCGACCGCTACATCCTGTTTGAACTCTACGTGGACCAGGCCCTCGGCACCACCTACAGCAGCGATGGACCGGTGCGCCAGCGCTGGCAGCGGCAACATCTCTGAGCGTTCTCGGAGCGATCATCCCCTATAGTATAAACGCCTAAAAAAACTGCATAATCCGACCGCGAACACCTTTTATCACAAAAGGGTTGAGCGCCTATAAGGAGGTAATCTGATGGAGTTGTCACGATTTTTCTGGACAAGCGGACTGGCGCTGCTCATCGGCGGCATTTTGTATTCGGCCGCCTGGATTTTGTTTGCCACCATCGACCCCGAACATAACCAGTACACCAGCTTCTGGTGGCAGCCGTTGAACTTCATGGTCATCGTTGGCTCAATCTTGATTGCCCTGGGATTGCCCGGTTTTTATGCTTTCCAGGCGGGGCCGGCCGGCTGGCCCGGTCTTATCGGTGTGATCATGCTGTTTGTGGGGATGCTGCTGGCCGGTGTGGCCGGGCAGGCGGTAGAGACCTTTACCCTGCCTCATCTCGGGCAGGTGCCGGCCGAGGCCCGCATCATTTTTAATGTCGCCGGGCCATTGCTCTTTGTCGGGCTTATAATCACCGGTATTGTTGCCTGGCGAGCGGGCGTCTATCCCTGGCTGGCCGGTGTGGCCCTGATTGTGGCCGCCCTGGCCGGTCTGGCCGCTACGTATGTACCCATGCCGCTTTGGCTGCGTTGGGGAATGGCGGCTATCTATTCGGCCGTTATGGCCTGGATCGGCTTTTTCTTAATGGTTCGTTCCTAGATCAGTGGAGGATTTATGGCTAAAGTAGGTGATGTGATCGTCAACGGTGAAGAGCGCATTCTTTTCCGGAAAACGGCCGTGGAGACCAGCGGCGAACTGCTGGAAGTAGAAGTCACTTACAGACCCCACTCCAAGCGTCCGCCGGAACATTATCATCCCCAACAAGAGGAACGGTTTGAACTCCTGAGCGGTATTCTGGCCGCCAAAATCGGGGATCAAGAATTTCGTTATGAGCCGGGCGATCAATTCGTCGTGCCACCGGGCACGCCCCATTGGATGCACAATATCAGTGACGAACCGGCGCGGCTGCTCTGGCAAACCCGGCCGGCGTTAAAGACGGGCAGCTTTTTTGAGACGATCTGGAGCCTGACCAGGGACGGCAAAATTCGACCGGATGGCCCCAATCTGCTGCAAGCGGCCGTTATTGGCCAGGCCTATTCGCAGGAGTTCCGGGTAACAAAGCCGCCCCATTGGGTGCAAAAGATCGCCTTTACCTTACTCGCGCCCATTGGGCGCTTATTGGGTTATCGTGCAGAATATTCTGGCTCCAAGGAAATTCAGGGAAGATAAGCTGGTATAATGTGGGCATGACAAGGCCGTTTCCCAACCACCTCTTCATTTTAGCGCTGGCCGGCCTCCTGTGGCTGCCGGCAGCGGCCTTTTTAGGGCTGCATCTGGCCACGCCGTTCGACAACGGCCGTTTACAGCCCGGCCGTGACAACATGACGGCCGAGGGCGTCATCGTCACCCCGCTGGAGGCCGGCCCGGCCGGGTTTGAGGCCGGCGATCTGGTGGTGGCGGTGAACGGCCGTTCCCTGGAAAGTTATGCCCAGGCCCTGTTTCACGGCGGGCTGGTGCGACCCCAATGGCAGGTAGGCGATACGATCACCTACACCGTCCGGCGCGGCGGGCAGCTAACCGAAGTGAGTGTGACGCTGGCCCCGTACCCGCTGGCGGCTATCGTCGGCCAAAATTGGGGCACTATTCTTTTTGCCCTGCTGTTTACGGTCATCGCCGCCGTCGTTTTTGCCCGCCGTCCCCGGCAGCCTGTGGTGCAACTGCTCTTTCTGGCCGCCGCCAGCATTTTGAGCGCGACCACCTGGTCATTGGGCTTGCAGATTGGCGATTTTATCAACGGCATCGGTTTTTGGCTGTATAAAGTGACCTCCCTGGGTGTCTACATGCTCTACTGGATCGCCAGTTTTCATTTCGCCCTCCTCTTCCCCCGTCCCCTGCCCTGGACCGAACGCCGGCGCTGGCTGCTGCCGGCCGTGTATCTGCTGCCCTATTTGCTGATGGCCGGCTTCATAACGGCCGTTCGTCCCGGCGCTGCCAGTACGCTGGATTGGATCGGCCGCTGGACCGTGGGCGAAGGTGTGCACGCGGCCCTGTTTCTGGGACTGACCCTGCTGACCGTGGCCTGGCAATACCGGCGCAGCCGGGACGGCGTTACCCGCCGCCAGATGCGCTGGGTAGTGTGGGCAGCGCTGCTGTCGGGTGGCGGCGGGCTGCTCTTTTACATTTTGCCCGGTGCAGTCGGCGGCGTGGCCGTGGACCCCAACGTGGTGGGCCTCATCGTTCTGCCCTTTCCCCTGGCCATCGCCATTGCCATCCTGCGCCACAACCTGTTCGACATTGACCGGCTGATCAATCGCACGCTGGTGTATGGGGCGTTAACGGCCGTTATCATCAGTCTCTACATTCTCATCGTTGGTTCGCTAAGCGCCCTATTCCAGGCGCGGGGCAATTTGCTCATTTCGCTGCTGGCCACGGCCGTGGTCGCCGTTCTCTTTCAACCGCTGCGCGACTGGCTGCAACAGCGGGTTAACCGCTTCACCTATGGCGACCGCGACCAACCGTTTGACGTCCTGGCCCGCCTGGGGCAGCGTCTGGAAAGCACCCTCTCGCCCCAGGAAATGCTGCCCACGCTGGTAGCTACCATCGCCGAAGCGCTGCGGCTGCCCTACGTGGCCATTGTGGTGGAGAAGGAAGAAGGAAGAAGGAAGAGGGCAGAGGGAAGCGGGCAGAAGGAGGAGGTGGTGGCGTATGGGAAGCCGGTTGAGACTGCGAGCGTTTTTCCGCTGACTTATCAGGGGCAGCCGATTGGCGAACTGTGGGTCAGTCTGCGGGCGGCCGACGAGCCGTT
>JAWOIM010000372.1:0-2929 GCA_046484685.1 Chloroflexota bacterium
AAAGCTTATTTACCGTTTATCAGCCTACCAGAAGATAGTTGAGGCATGAGCCCCACTTTTCCCTTCTATTCTGCTTCCTTATCCCCGATTGGTCCAAGCTTAGGGGTTGGACCAATCGGGTTACTTGGTTACAATTCTCTGCATGAGCAAAGAGAATAACAACAGTGAGGCGGCTGCCTATCAAGAGGCGCTCGATTATATCTACGGCTTTATCAATTTAGAGCATCGGCCCCAGGATCGCTACGCGGCCAACAAGATGGATTCCACTCGACCGCGTCGATTGATGGCTTTCTTGGAGAACCCACAGCGCAAACTGCGTGCCATTCATGTGGCCGGCACCAAAGGCAAAGGCTCGGTGGCCATCATGTGTGCCGCCTGCCTGCGGGCAGCCGGGCTGCGTGTAGGGCTGTACACTTCTCCCCACGTCATGGAGTTTCGGGAGCGTATTCGTATTCTGACGCCTGATGACGAAGACGGCCGTATTCCTCCCGCCGACTTTGTGCGCCTGGTGGAGCAGCTAAAGCCGGCCATTGCTCAGTTTCCCGGCGTTACCTGGTTTGAAATTGTGACGGCCATGGCCTTCCTTCACTTTGCTCAGCAAGCGGTGGATGTGGCTGTCATCGAAGTTGGCCTCGGTGGTCGCCTCGATGCTACCAACGTCATCAATCCCTTGGTGTCTGTCATCACCAGTCTTAGTCTAGATCATACCCATCTGTTAGGGAATACGATTGAGCAAATCGCTTATGAAAAAGGGGGGATTATCAAGCCAGGGGTGCCGGTCGTAGTGGCCAAACAGACGGCGGTCGCTGAACGCAAACTGGTGGAAATAGCCGACGAACGTCAAGCGCCCATACTCATGGTAGGGCGACGTTGGCAGTATACCGGTCGGGTCATGAAAGGACGGCAGCTTTTGACCATCATACAGGGACCGGACCCTGATTTTCTCATGGTACCTACGACGTTTTTGCTCAATTTGATGGGGGCCTATCAACGAGATAATGCGGTCGTAACACTGGCCGTATTAGAAAAAGTTCACCATGCTTTTCCCACATTGACGCGTGGCGCTATTGCTACCGCTCTGTCGCAGGTAACCTGGCCTGGCCGGCTGCAAATGCTTCATCGCGGTTCCGCTACACCTTCGCTGCTGCTTGACTGCGCCCATAACGCCGATTCGGCCGCCAAACTGGCGCAGTCGCTGGCGGCCGACTACACGTACGAGCGGTTATGGCTGGTATTAGGGGCCACGGCCGATAAAAATGTGGCCGGTATTATGGGGCCCCTGCTGCCCCTGGCCCATCATACAATCGTTACCCAGGCCAGCCATCCACGGGCGGCCATGCCAACTGAATTGCTGGAAACGGCCGCTCGCCTCGGTTTTAATGTAGAAGTCGCCACCGATGTGGCCACAGCCGTGGCCCGCGTCTGGCAGCAGGCCGGTCCGCACGATCTCATCTGCGCCACCGGCTCGATTTTTGTCGTTGGGGACTTGCTAAATGTGTGGCAAGACCTAAAATTGCGCCTTATAAAATAACTATGTCTAAACAAAACAGCTCTGACCTGCAACAGTTTGCCGGCTTTATGGATGCGCTGCCCGGTTTTGATACTGAATCGTTGAAAACGTTTCAGCGCTTAGATGCCGATGGTTTTTTAACCTGTCCCTTCTTGCCTTTGCGGGACGTGGTTATTTTTCCTCAAATGGTAATGCCCCTCTTCGTTGGCCGGCAGCGCTCCCTGGCTGCTATTCAGGCCGCCCTGCGCCATCACGAAAATCTAGTGGTTTCTGCTCAACGCAGTAGTGAAGTTGTTGATCCGACCGCTGCTGACCTGTACACCATTGGCACAGAGATTACAATCGGCCGTACCCTGCGCATGCCCGACGACAGTACCAGCGTGCTGGGGCAGGGGCAGCGGCGTGTCGAAATTATCGAGTTTATCCAGTGGGACCCTTATATCCGGGTCAAAGTTCGCCCCATTCATGAACCGGACAAATGGCAGCCCCAGACAGAGCCGTTGATGCGGGCTGTGCTGGCCCTCTTTGAAAAGATGGTGAGCCTGAACCAAAATTTGCCTGAGGATGCCTACACTTTTGCCTACAATATTGACCAACCGGCCTGGTTGAGCGACTTTGTGGCGGCTACCCTTTCCCTGCCTTTGTCTGAGCGACAAGAAATTTTAGAGATAGTTGATCCCACCACGCGCCTGCAAAAAGTTAGCCTGGCGCTGGCCAAAGAGCTGGAAGTGCTGGAATTGGAAGATCAGATTCAATCTCAGGTTCAAGAAGAGGTGGAACGCTCTCACCGGGAACATTTTCTGCGGGAGCAGATGCGCGTTATTCAGGGAGAACTGGGGGAGTCAGACATCTTTGCCCAGGAATTGGATGAATTGGCCGCGGCTGTGGAGCAAAAAGCGCTGCCGGCCGAAGCCCGGGCCAAGGTGGAAAGAGAGCTGTCTCGGCTGCGGGCCATGCCGCCCATGTCGCCGGAAATTGGCATTATTCGCACCTATGTGGATTGGATCGTTGGCTTACCCTGGGGCGAACTATCGACTGATAATCTGGATGTGGCCCATGCAGCCGAGGTGCTCGACGGTGATCATTACGCTCTGGATAAGGTCAAGGATCGCATCCTGGAATATATCGCCGTGCGCCAGATTGCGCCCGACTCGCTGCGCAGCCCCATCTTGTGTTTTGTGGGGCCGCCGGGGACGGGTAAGACTTCTATCGGCCGTTCTATTGCCAACGCGCTGGGCCGCGAATTTGTACGCATGAGTCTGGGCGGAATGCGGGATGAGGCGGAAATTCGGGGCCACCGGCGTACCTATATTGGGGCGCTGCCCGGCCGCGTGATTCAATCTATGCGCCGCGTCGGTACACGTAACCCGCTCTTTATGCTGGATGAAATTGACAAGCTGGGCCATGATTTTCGGGGAG
>JAWOIM010000375.1:0-4227 GCA_046484685.1 Chloroflexota bacterium
TGACGGCGGCCGAGGAGCGCACGCGGGACAACGACCGGCTCACGCTCGTGGTGGCGCTGGCCTACGGCGGTCGCTGGGACATCGTCGCTGCCGCACGCTCGCTGGCGCATGATGTCGCGGCGGGGCGCCTCGATCCGGAGGCCATCGGCGACGAGGCCATGGGGGGGCGGCTGGCACTGGGCCAACATGCCCGGTAAGCAGACTGAAACGGCCGTCTTCAACGCGGCCGATCTGTTAGCCCGGCGGAAGCAAATGGGCAACGGGCCGGATTTTCCGCCGCCGCAAGGGGTTGTTCTTTGCCTACAACCTACCCTTTTTGCCTACGGGCGTAAACAATATCGCACCCAAAAGGCAGGCGGCTTTCGGGGGGAGATGGCGCTGCTCAAAACAAGCGGCGGTCGGGTGGCCCTCATGGGCCATTTTGGCCTGGGTGCGCCGGTGGTGGGCACGCTGGTGGAGGAGCTGGCCGCGTTTGGCGTCAGGCAAATTTTGCTCATTGGGCTGGCCGGGGGCTTGCAGCCGGGGCAGCGCATGGGCGATCTGGTGCTGTGTGCGCAGGCGCTGCGGGATGAAGGCACTTCCCACCATTATTTGCCGTCGGGCCAATGGGCCGACGCCCACCCACCGCTGCTGGACCAGTGGCAGCAGGTGCTCACAACAGAAGGGGATACGGCCCGCCGGGGGCGCAGTTGGACCACCGACGCCCCCTACCGGGAAACCTGGCGTGAGGTTATCCGGTACCGCAATGCGGGCGTTTTGACCGTGGAAATGGAGGCGGCTGCTCTCTTTGCCGTAGGCCAATTTGTGGGGGTGGAAACGGCCGCTGCTTTTGCCCTGGCTGATGTGATTGGTGAATCGGGTTGGCAGTTGGCCGGCAGCATGGCGGCGGCCGAGCAGGGATTGCGGCGGCTGTTGGCCGCGGCTGTGGGAGTGCTATCCTCATGAAACCGGCCGTGGTGGTGATGGCCCACAACCGGCCTCAGGCGCTGGCCCGGCTGCTGCGCTCAGTGGCGGCAGCCGCGCATCCGGCCGACGTACCGCTGATCATTTCAATTGACGGCGGGGGGCAGCGGGAAACAGAGGTTATGCGCATCGCTCGCCAATTTACCTGGGCCTACGGCCCGAAAGAGATCATCCACCATCAGCCGCCGCTGGGGCTGGTGGCCCATTACCATTTTGCCGGCGGGTTGAGCACCCGGTACGGAGCCGTGATCCGTCTGGAAGACGACTATCTGGTTTCGCGCCAATATTACCGGTACGCCGCTCAGGCCCTGGCCTATTACGCCGACGAACCGCGCCTGGCCGGGATTTCCCTCTATGCGCTCTGGTTCAACGGCTGCACCCGGCCCCATCTTCCCTTTGTCCCCTACCTGGATGAGGGGGATGCCTTTTTTATGCAGTTGCCCTGGTCACAGGGGCAGGCCTATACGGCCGGGCAGTGGTCGGTCTATACCCATTGGCGCCGGCAAACCAAGCAGCGCGTGACCTCGCAAGACCCGATCCATGAGATTTACGCCACCTTTCCCCCTAGCGACTGGTTCCCTCTGAAAACCAACTATTTGGCCCAGACCAATCGCTATTACCTCTTTCCTCGTGAATCATTTGTGACCAATTTTGGAGATGTGGGCACTCATTTCGAGCAAGCCAGCCGCTTTTTCCAGGTGCCGCTGCAAGATTTTCGGCGCACATTTCGTTTTGTACCGTTAGATACGGCCGTGGCCGTCTACGATGCCTATCAAGAGATGCTGCCCGACCGGCTCAACCGGCTCAACCCGGACCTGGCCACCTATGACTACGAGGTCGATTTGTACGGAACCAAGTCTCCCGCAAAACTAACGGCCCCTTACCTCTTGAGCGGTTATCCCTGTCGCCAACCGCTGCTCAGCTTTGGCCGGGTGATGTGGCCCCAGGAGGCCAATATCGCCGCGGCCGTGCCCGGCAGGGCCATTCATCTTTGCCATCGTGACGAGGTGGACCGAAGCTGGCCGGCCCGGCAGCAGATCTGGGTTGCGCAGATAGCCTACTTTCAGCGCGGCCATCTGCTCAGCGGCCGGCAGCGATTTCGCTTCTGGTTGGGCAAAACTTTAGCCGCTTTTTTACGTAATAGAGAGTGGTATTAGACTACATTAATAGGACATAGTGCGTAGTATACAGTGCGTACCACACACTATGTTAAGGAGATATTTTTTGTGACCCAGACGGCCGTTTCCCCCCCTAACCCAACCACCACTCCTATGACCCCTGTCAAGGCCGGCGAACGGATTCAAATTATCGACAGTCTGCGCGGCTTTGCCCTGTTGGGCATTTTGCTGGTCAACATGGCCCTTTTTATCAACCCCATTTACAAAGTTCTTTTCCCCCTGCCGCCCGACACGCCGCTGATGGACCAGGTCGTAAGTTGGCTTATCCGGCTGCTGGCCGAGGGTAAATTCTACCCTCTATTTTCGCTGCTGTTTGGGTTGGGCTTTGCCATTCAATTCGGCCGTGCCCAGGAGCGCAACAGACGCATTGTGCCCCTCTATATGCGCCGCATGTTCTTTCTTTTGCTCATTGGCGCGGCCCACGCCTTTCTCGTCTGGACCGGCGACATTTTAATTCTTTACGCCCTGCTGGGCTTTTTGCTCATCCTCTTTCACAAAGCCCGTCCCCGGACATTACTCATCTGGATTGGGCTTATTGCAACCGGCTACTTTCTGCTGCTGACCCTTGGGGTGGCGGCGATTGAATTGAGCCGTCTGGAACCGACCGCTGCCGCTGTAATTGACCGCAATATAGCCGAACAAGAAGCCTTTTTCCGGGAAGAGTTGGCCCAGGCCACGGCCGTTTACAGCCAGGGCAGCTACATGGAGGTAGTTAACCAGCGTGTCCGTGAATATGTTACCTTTGTAAGTTTTGGGGCTGTGGGTTTGCTGCCCAGCGTGTTTGTGATGTTTTTGATTGGACTCTACCTGGGCAAGCGGCGGGTTTTCTTTGAAATTGAAGAAAATCTGTCCTTCTTCCGTAAACTGACCTGGTGGGGATTGGCCATTGGTTTACCTGCCAACCTGATTTATGCTTCTTTGATGGCCACCTCCCTTTCCCAATTGGATTTTAATTTGCCCGTGTACGTTGCTACCGTGGGCCAGCTATTTGGTGGACCGGCTCTCTGCCTATTTTACGTAGGCGCATTGACGCTGCTCAGCCGTCACCAGCCCTGGACCGACCGGCTTCAGGTGTTGGCCCCGGTGGGGCGTATGGCCTTGACCAACTACCTGATGCAGTCCATCATCTGCACATTCATATTCTACGGCTATGGGCTGGGGTTATTGGGTCAGATAGGTGCCGCCGCCGGACTGCTGCTGACGCTGCTTATCTTTGGCCTGCAAATCCCCTTTAGCCATTGGTGGATGGCTCGCTTTCGCTATGGTCCCTTTGAATGGCTCTGGCGCAGCCTGACCTACATGCGGCCCCAGCCGATGGCCCGCACCACCTAGAAACAAATAGTAGCTTCACAGGCTTGCTTGTCAGGTCTACCCGCCGCTGGAAAGGACCGCTTCTTCAATCCCCTTAACAAAGGGCAGCGTGGCTATTTCCCGGATTTGGGACCTGGTGGCCTTACCCTCGACAAAATTCATGGGACCAACGGCCGTTTTGTCAATTTGCATCTGATTGGCAAGAACGGCCGTTTCTGCGTCTGACGGTGCGGTGTAAAAGTGGACCACGATGGCGTAGGGTTCTTGCCTATCAGCGAACGTCCCTTTGATTTTGCCGGCCGGATCAATGGGGTCCACCGCCACCACAGCCGCATCATTGTGCAGCGTGGTGAGAGCGGGCACAGCCGCTGCCGGTAGATACGCTTGAAACCGGTTGTCCCCCAGCGGATCAAACAAGAGGATGCCTGCCTCTTCAAACTGCTGCGCCAGCGACGCATCCAGCGTAGTGGCCAGCGTTAGAATGACATAGGCGCCATCCTGATCTGCCAGCATTGTGGCCACCTCATGGGGCAGGTAGCTCTGATCGACGGCCGTTGGGCCACAGGCGGTCAGCCAAACAAGAGCGAATAAAATGCTCAATAACGCGGTGATCGGTTTCATTTATTTATCGGGCCTCCATTTTTGCCTTAAACACACGTTCATTTCTGACAATAAGACGTTGGCCAGAGTGACTTTGTTCCCCCGTTTTCAACCCTCCGAGGACGTTAAGCCCGCGGAGGGTTAAGCGGACCCAGGTGTTTAAAGAGGTCTACTT
>JAWOIM010000446.1:0-9222 GCA_046484685.1 Chloroflexota bacterium
GTCCGGCGCCTGGGACGCCAGGCTCACAGCCCGGGGATTATGGCCTCTGCCCAGGACAACCTGGCGGACGTCATCTCTTCGGGCACCGCATTGGCCGGCGTGCTGGCCGCCACCCGACAGGTTTCACAAATTGGCTCGGTTCGCGTAAGCGTTCAGACCTGACAGGTTTGTCACCAGAGGTATCAGGCAAAAGATGGCCCCCAAAACCTGTCAGGTCTCCAGGCTTGTGCTGAGAGCAGCCGAAGTAGGCACTGAACGGTTACGGTTCGCCAAAGGAGAGTTCTTATGAAAATGAAAAATCAGATATGGCCGAAATTATTTGGCGGAATAGGCGTTTTCTTGTTATTGGCTATATTGGCTTTGACGCTGGTCGTGTGGCAGCCCTCGGCCGGGGCGCAGGACGGACAGGATACGGCCGTTATCATCACCACCCTCCCCACCGAACAAATAATCGGGGCAGAAACGGGGGCGCGGGTGTGGTTGGAAGCGCCCAACCCAGTGAACCGGTTCGAAACTGTCACTATCCGGCTGATGAGTGATGGTTTATCGACTTTGGGCGGCTACGAAATCAGGTTGATTTATAACCCAGCGCAGTTGACGCTGCTCACGGCCGCAGCCACGCCTGGCTGGGCCGGCCAGCGGGGGCTGCTCGCTATCGGCACTGTGCGCCAGCCGGATGGGGTGATCCTCAGTAGCGCCAGTTGCCCGGTAGCTAACTGCTCCTCAGCGGCTTACGCCGATGAACGCCGTTATGAACCCAGAACGGCCGTTGGGCCAGTGGAGTTAGCCACTTTTCAGTTTGAAGTGCGTGCCATTGGTGAACTGAGCATCGATATCGCCGACCTGCTGCTGGTAGACGCGGCAGGCGCTGTTTTGCTGGCCAGCCAACGGTATGAAGCTGACCTGGCTGCCGACAGCAGCCAGGCCAGCCCCCCATCTGCCACCACCCTGGATCTGTCGGGAAATCAAGTGGTGAATGATGCAGATGCTTATATGGTGGTGGATGCATGGCGGGAGTTGGTGAAAGACGGCCGTTGTCTGGAACCCACAATTGTCGTCTATGATGTAAACGGCAGCGGCTGCCTGAACGTGGCCGACATACAAATGATTCTGGCTGGCTGGGGAGAATGGATAGGCCCACCACCTACCGCCATTGAGACCCCTCAGGTATCTCAAACCATCTTCGTTGTGAATTCATCCGGCGATGAGAGCGATATGAATCCTGGTGATGGGCAGTGTCAAACAGCCGTTGGCAGTTGTACCCTGCGGGCGGCCATTGAGGAAAGCAATGCGCTCCCCGGCGCAGACATCATCCACTTTGACATTCGTGACCCAAATGGTTCCTGTCCCAATCTGGTTACTATCAATCCGGGCAGCCCACTTTATATTGACGCCGCTGACAACGCCGGTGTCACGATTGACGGCTATACCCAATGTAATGCCTCCGCCAATGACCAGTGGATCAACGGTAACGCCGTTATCAAGATAGAAATACGGGGCACCAATAGCGTGCATGTCTATGGGCTGTATCTGTTATCACCGAACAACGTGATCAAAGGGCTGGCAGTATATAATTGGCACCGGCAGATTCAGCTATTTGGCAGTCGCGCCTACCAAAACACGATAGAAGGTAACTTCCTTGGCACCAACGCCGCTAATACCTTTACCCAAGTTGCGCCAGGCATTGAAGGGGAAGGTATCCGCCTGGGAAATGGTGCCAGCAACAATCTCATCGGCGGTACTATGGCCGCTCAGCGCAACATCGTCTCCGGTAATGACCAGGATGGCATAGGGCTGCAAGGGAACAACGTGGAAAGCAATGAGTTTTTCAATAACTATGTGGGTCTGAACCAAAATGGAACGGCCCGTCTGCGCAACGGTGGAGATGGTGTAGATGTGGCCGAAGGCGTCGCCAATAATCAGATCGGCGGCCTCAATCCTGGCGAGCGCAACGTCATCAGTGGCAACAACCGGGATGGCGTAGAACTCTCACACGACCTCGGTACGCAAGGGAATCATATTGTTGGAAACTTTATTGGCCTGACGCCATCGGGCAATGCAACGGTATACAATGGAGGTAGGGGAGTCACTTTTGAAGATCAGGTAACAGCCAATCTGGTTTACCGCAACGTCATTGTGGGAAACGGCGGAGACGGTGTGCGATTTTATACTGTCTTTGATAACCAACTGTATGATAATTTCATTGGCGTTGCCCCTACCGGATTAGGCCCCAGGAACGTGATCGTGCCCATACCAGGCGCTGAAAATGGCCTGGCAACGCTGCCCAACGGCACGCGATCGGGCTATGGTATGAGCGGGGTATTTATAACGGCTGGCAGCCAGGGGAATCACATCACCCACAACATCATTGCGTACCATCCGGAGTACGGTATTTATGTGAATGCCGACAGGGGGTATCTGCCTCACGCTACGTGTGAAGCATACTACAATACCTTTAGCCAGAACAGCCTATACGACAATGCGGCGCAAGGGATACGGCTAAGGTCAGGAATATGTGATGATGGCCTGGAATATTTTCCGAATGAGGATATCCAGCGACCACAGATTACGGCAGCTACAACGACACAGGTAACAGGGCAGACTTGTGGGGGCTGCCAGGTGGAGCTGTTCCTGGCGGACAAAACGGAGGTAAATGACCCCGATGGAGATAACTATGGCGAGGGCAAAACGTATCTGGCACAGGGTACGGCCAATGGCAGCGGTAATTTCACCATCGCTGTTAGTGGGGTGGAGGTGGGGGACATTCTAACGGCCCATACCACTGATAGCGCGGGAAACAGTTCTCAATTTGCCCGCAATGTGGAGGTGACCACCGCGCCGACGCCAACGAGTACACCTACGTCAACAAGCACATCTACACCCACACCCACGTCCACTCAGACGCCAACGAGTACACCTACGTCAACAAGCACATCTACACCCACACCCACGTCCACTCAGACGCCAACGAGCACACCTACGTCAACAAGCACATTTACACCCACGTCCACTCAGATGCCAACGAGTACACCTACGTCAACAAGCACATCTACACCCACATCCACTCAGACGCCAACGAGTACACTTACGTCAACAAGCACATCTACACCCACACCCACGTCCACTCAGACGCCAACGAGTACACCTACATCGCCGCCACCGTCTGACTTGACGAATTATCTCTATTTGCCGCTGGTGCAGCAGCCGTAAGCTCTAACCGTTGACACTCACTTCCACCAGTGGGTGTGGGGTGAGTGTCAACTTAAAGATTACCCACAAACCTGATTCTTGATCAAGGGCAGATAGGTATGATAGTCAAGGTCCAAGGCAGCACCTTGAGTTGTGACCAGGGCGGGCATAACGGCCGTATCCACAAACCCGGTACGCTGGAAATCATGGCGAGCAGTGGGCCAGGGCATAAGGGAGGGATTATAGGCAGCCGGTAGATCCCAGACGTAAAGCACACCCGCCTGGCTGCCAGCTACGATCTCTACCAGGCAGTCGCCATCCAGGTCGGCTAGCGTCGGCGCGGCCCGCAAGCCTTGCTTGACTGACTGCCCTTCATGGTCCAGCGTCAGAGGAAAGCCCGGCAATAGTTGGCCAGTCGCGCTCAAGCCGTATAAGCGGGCCTGGGCATTGGCGCTGTTGTCTGGGCTGTACGTGCCAAAAAGAATATCCACATGGCCATCGCCTGTCACATCGCCAATCACCGGTTCACTGGCAAACAAACGATATCCCTGAGCAAAGTCATACTGCCACATCAAGCTGCCATCGGACCGATATGCCCTCATAATGCCATCCAACATGCCTACCACAATTTCTAAATTACCATCATGATTCAGATCAGCCAGGGCTGGCGCTTGTGTAGGGTGGAAGTTGTTATAAATAGGTGCCCCCCCCAGCTTGGCCACCTGCCAGCCCGGTGCGCGTGTGCCGTCAGGCCGCAGCACCAGCAAGCCGCTGTGGGTCACAGCCCGGTTTTGAGCGGGATCGCGCACTTTGCCGGCAATGACAATTTCAATGATCCCATCCCCATCCAGATCGCCCATCGAGGGCGCATCTCGGGTGAATTCCAGAAACAAGCCCCGCGGATCGTTTGGGTCTACAAAGGATTCTACGGGCCACCCCGGTAGTTGGATACCCTGAGCATTGTAGGCGTTCACAAAGGAATGATCGCGCCCGGTAAGCAGCTCGGCGTACCCATCGCCATTCAGATCGGCCGCCCCTACAAACCCCCAGATTCCGGCCCGGCGGTATTCGGCGGGGAAGCCGGGCAGCACGGTTCCATTACCGGAGAAGGCATACAAGTTATGAGTGGCGTCTTGCGGTGTGCCCCCGGCTGAAGCATTGTTGCTGGTACCCACGATCAGTTCCAGTGAGCTGTTGCCGGTTATGTTGGCCATGGCTACCGTGAGAACCTCTGGCAGCCCGCTGCCAAACTGCTCATTCCAGGCCATTTCTTGGGGCCAACCGGCGGCCAAAGAGCCGTCGGCGTGCCAAACAAAAATCTTGCCCCGCTGCCCCGGGCTGCTGCCCGTGCCCCGTGTACCGGCCGCAATTTCCAGTAAGCCATCACCGTTCATATCACCAACGGCCAGAGGTCCACTAATTCGTGGTTCGCCCTGGCAACTGCCGCTGGTTTTGAGGGGGAAATTTGGCAAGACAGCACCGGTGTGATCCCAGGCCCACACGCAGCCATTGCCGTCTGGCACCAGGATCTCTAACTGCCCATCTCCATTAATGTCTACGACAGTGGGCGAACCAAAGGTAATGGTGCCGCCCGCCTCAAATCGGGGGAAACCTGGGTGATGAGGGTAACTTTGGGCCACGGCCGTATGCTCCTCTGTCCGATTTACTGCCCAGGCACAAGCCATCATCATGATTAAAACAGCAAAGATCCAGTGTTTTCTTGTCCACAAGTGTTTTCTTGTCCACAAGTGTTTTCTTGTCCACAAGTGTTTTCTTGTCCACAAGTGTTTTCTTGTCCACAAGTGTTTTCTTGTCCACAAGTGTTTTCTTGTCCACATGGGTTTGACTCCTTTTTGTGACGCATCATTTGGCAACCGCAGCCCACAATTGAATACGGAAAAGGAACCTGTTTCAGTGAAAGTCTACACTTTCCGAGGTCCAAGCAAATTGAACATAGGGAAAGGGGGTGTCATCCTTGTTTTTCTCACAACTAACTTTAACTTGAGCGATAAGGGGAGAAGGTGTTCGGCGCCAAAATGTGGTGAGGAGAAACGGCCGTAACAGAGTGGTGGATCGCTAATTTGCTTCGTTGAATAGGGCTGAGATCTAATTTGCGTACTATAAACAATATCTCTTCATGGATGTGGCACGGTTTATCATGCCGACAATGATGATTATAGAGAACGCTTTCTGTGAGCGGAATGACTAAAAGGTACTATAGCGCTCAAAAGCGCTCAAATTAGTCGCGCTTTTGTTTGCAGTAAGAGCAATGGTAGGAGCAGCGGCAGCAAAATAAAGTAGAGATCTATGGATTTACTTTATACGAGGAGCGATCTGGAACAGTGACAAAATACCGGAGAACTGGCGTCTTTTGCCACTGTTACGTCTTTTCTCTGTGCAGTACAGTACCTCTCATGAGGTGATGCCGCTATGTGTAACCGTCTGCGGCCACTAACGGCCGTTTTACTTCTGCTCCTTATCTGTACCTACAACAATTGACCACTTACTGCAAAAATATTACCGGCTGGCCAAAATACCGGCTACAATAGCGAACGATGTTTAGAATCGTGGAGGTGAGGCCATAACAGAAAGACATTGCAAGAAGTGGCTTTTCATATTTACCTTTTCCGAGGAGGAAGAAACCATGAAACAGAGACCCATTTGGCACATCCTGTTACTCACGTTGGCCCTGGCGCTGGCCCTGACAGCCTGCCAGCCGGTCGCCGACGAACCAGCCGCCGATGAACCGGCCGCCGACGATGCCACAGACGAACCCTTTCGGGTAGCCTTCGTTTATGTATCACCGGTTGGCGACCTGGGCTGGACCTGGTCACACGACCAGGGCCGCCTGGCCGTTGAAGAAGAGTTTGGCGACCGGGTAGAAACTGCGTTTATTGAGAATGTAGAGGAAGGACCGGAGGCCGAGCGCGTCATTCGTGACTTTGCCCAAAGAGATTTCGACCTGATCATCACCACGTCGTTTGGTTATATGGACCCCACCATCGACGTAGCCCAGGAATTCACCGACACCTGGTTTGTCCACGTTTCCGGCTATAAAACGGCCGATAACGTCTCCACCATCTTCGGGCGTATGTACCAGCCCCGCTACCTGTCTGGCATGGCTGCCGGCGCCGCCACCGAAAGCAACATCATCGGTTATGTAGCTGCCTTCCCCATCCCCGAAGTGGTGCGCGGCATCAACGCCTTCACCCTGGGCGTGCGTGAAGTCAACCCGGACGCTGAGGTGCGTGTCGTTTGGACCAACACCTGGTACGGTCCGCCAGAAGAAAAAGAAGCGGCCACCGCTCTCTTGGCCGTTGGTGCGGACGTCATTGCCCAGCATCAGGATACCACCGAGCCGCAGAAAGCGGCCGCTGACGAAGGCCGCCTTTCCATTAGCTACAACTCCCCCATGCTCGAAATCGTAGGCGACACCGTACTGACCGGTCCTGTCTGGGATTGGGGCAGCAAGTACATCTCTATCATCAACCAGGTGATGGCCGGTACCTACAGTACCGAGTCTTACTGGGGCGGTATGGAGGACGGCCTTGTGGGCCTGGCCCCCTATTCAGACCGTGTGCCCGACGATATTCGGCAGCAGATTGATGAAAAACGGCAGATAATTCTGTCCGATGAATGGGATGTCTTCTGCGGCCCGGTCATCGGCGCCAATGGCAATCTTGTGGTAGAAGAAGGCAAATGCCTGAACGACGGCGAGATGCTCAGCATGGATTACTTTGTAGAAGGGGTGCGCGGTGAAGCACCGACTGAGGCCCCTACCGGTCTTGGCGAGTAGTCTTGGCGAATGATTCAGCTTTCTCTGGCAAACCGGCATGAGCGCAATTGTGCCGATCTGCCCTGACATTCTGCTATAAAAGTGGCAGCGTGGTCGGTAGCATGGTGACATCTTGAAGATGTCACCATCCGACCACCTGCCACTTCCCATAGGGGCAGCCTTTATGGTTGCCCTTTGGCTGTCAGGCAAAAACGCCTGACCTACCGAAAAGACACAGACTCGGCGCACCAGCAAGCGAATAAAAATCTGTAGGGCAAACATCCCTGTTTGTGCAGTCAAGCAGGGATGCTTGGCCTACATTTTCAAAGGAGGGACGATGGCCCACACAGACAGTGAACAACCGCTGGCCGTGGCCATGCGTGGCATAACCAAACGATTCCCCGGCGTTATTGCCAACGACCAGGTAGATTTTGACGTGCGTAAGGGTGAAATCCATGCCTTGCTGGGTGAGAATGGGGCGGGCAAAAGCACCTTGATGAGCGCCCTGTGCGGTCTCTACCAGCCAGACGAAGGGGCTATTTATCTGGCACGATCTGACAACGGCGCGTTGGAAAGAGCGCGTATTGATTCCCCTCGCGCCGCCATCGAGGCCGGTATTGGCATGGTCCACCAACATTTTAAGCTGGTTGCCCCCCAGTCAGTGACCGAAAACATCATATTAGGCTTAAAAGGCATCCCCTTTGCCCCCAACATGCGCCGTCTGGAAAAGGAAATTAGCGCATTGGGTGAGCAGTATCGTATGCCGGTAGACCCGCGAGCGGCTATCTGGCAGTTGTCTGTAGGCGAGCAGCAGCGGGTAGAGATTTTGAAATTGCTCTACCGTGGGGCCGATATTTTAATTTTGGATGAGCCAACGGCCGTTCTCACCCCCCAGGAATCACGTGAGCTGGCCCATGTGTTACGCAATATGGCCAACGAGGGCAAATCTATCGTCTTCATCAGCCATAAGCTAGACGAAGTGATGGCCTACTGTGATCGTGTTACCGTTTTGCGTGACGGCAAAAGCGTAGCCACGTTCAACATTGAGGAAACAGATAAGGCCAAACTGGCAAAAGAGATGGTTGGCCGTGAAGTCCTCTTCCGCGTAGCTAAAGTGGCCACCAACGCCGGCCCTAAAGTGTTAGAGCTGGAGAACATCAGCGCCCTCAATAATAAAGGCCTGCCCGCCTTGAAAAACGTATCGTTGATTATTCACAGCCAGGAGATACTGGGAATCGCCGGCGTGGCCGGCAATGGACAGCGGGAACTGGCCGAAGTGTCTACCGGCCTACGCCCCACAACCAGGGGGTGCATTTTGCTTCACGGCCAGGAGATGACTAATCAATCCTCACGCAGCTTTATCGAAGCGGGCGTGGCCCATGTTCCCGGCGACCGGTTGGGTATGGGGCTGGCCGGCAATTTGCCCGTTAGCGATAATCTCATCATGAAGGCTTACCGGCAGCCCCCGATTGCGTCCGGGCCAATGCTGGTGCCAAAGGCGATCAGCCGTTTTGCCAAAAAGCTGGTGCAGCAGTTCCAGGTCATGACGCCCAGCATTGAGACGCCGGCCCGTTTGCTGTCGGGCGGCAACCAGCAAAAGGCGATTTTGGCGCGGGAAATTTCGGCGGGCGAGCAGTGGGCCGGGGCCGCCCCGGCCCTGCTGGTGGCCGATCACCCCACGCGGGGTTTGGACGTGGGTGCCATTGAAACGGTGCGTAAAACGTTGTTAGAACAGCAGCAAGCGGGAACGGCCGTTTTATTCATATCCGAAGACCTGGATGAGCTGCTCAGCCTCAGCGACCGCATTGCCGTCCTGCACGGCGGCGAAATTATGGGTATCGTTGACCCGGCCCAAGTCACGCTCGACGAGCTGGGTTTGATGATGGCGGGAGAAAGAAAACATGATGCCCTTTAGCCTGAAACTCGAAAGACGCCTGGAAGTGTCCCGAACGGCCGCTTTTTTAGTTCCCGTTGTTTCCATTGTGCTGGCCTTGCTGTTCGGGGCCGTTTTGCTGCTGCTGATTGGGGCTAACCCGTGGCAAACCTACCGCGCCATGCTCGAAGGGGCCTTTGGCACCCCGGCCCAGTGGCAGCAGGGTCGCTACTTCAACCTGATTGAAACCCTGGTCAAAGCCACCCCCCTCATGCTAACCGGCCTGTCGGTAGCGGTCGCCTTTCGCATGCGCTTCTGGAACATCGGGGCCGAAGGGCAGCTGGTCATGGGCGGTGTGGCGGGCGCGGCCGTGGCCCTCTGGATA
>JAWOIM010000447.1:0-2866 GCA_046484685.1 Chloroflexota bacterium
CATTGGTATGCTGGGAAACGCCCCGGTGCAGGTCGGCACAGGCGCGGCGGCCGTGGCGGGTAAATTCGTGGGCCAGGTCGATGATGTCACGCACGCGGATACCGGCAATTTCGGCCCATTCGCTGATGGTATGGCTTTGGGCCTCGTCGAGAATGATTTGCAGACCGCTCTTGACGGCCAGGCCGTTGAGCCGGGTGCTGACGAATGGCTCGCCGTAAGCGGCCGTTTCCGTGCTGTTGGGGTCGAAGAGAACCGGCTGCCCATCCTGCAAGACGACAAAGGGATCGAAGGGGAATTCCTGCCCCTGGCCGCTGTAGATGGTCACTTCCTTGCCGTCGTCGTTGGTTTCGCTGCGGCTGCTGGTGAGACCGAGGTCGCTGCCGCGCAGCAGTTTGCCGGGCGTGCCGTTTTCGATCTTGACCAGCCAGGAGCCGTTGGTCCAGGAGGCTTCGCCCTGGGCCTGGGCGGCCGCTTTGTTGGCGTTGCTGAGGAAGGGGGTGTGATAACGGCCGTTTTCCACAATCCAGCGAATCATGCCCATGGCTAAGGCCGCATCCTCGCCCGGCTTAATCGGTACCCACTTCCAGGCGTGCGAGCCGGCTTTGTTTAGGCGCGGGTCGACAATGGCATACTTCTTGCCCTTGATGACCCCTTCCGTAATCTTGGGGACGCGCTGCGGCGGGCCGTAGTTGGCCTCAAAGACGTTGGCCCCGACGTAGATGACAAAGTCGCTGTTGCCGGAATCGGCCTGCCAGTAAAATTTGCTGCCGCCGCTGAACTTGCTGCCGTCCCACTGCTCACTCATCGCCTTGCCGCTAAAGTAGAGCGACCCCTGGCAGACGGTGGTGTGGCCGTTGGCGTTGACCGAGCCGAAGCTGTCGCCCACAAAGCGTTTGAACAGATCGCCACGGCCGTTTTTCAAGCGGCCCCAAATAAAGGCAAACTGGTTGTTCTTTGGTCCCAGGTCGGGATGGTCGGGATCGATCAGCGCGTCCAGATGGTCGGCAAAAGTTGTCTTAAACTCCTCGACCAGAGCTTGCTTTTGGGCCGGGTCTTTCTCATCCAGAATTTTCTTGACAAAATCGCCCATCTCTTTGCCCACGGCCGCATCACGTAAGGCGTGCAGGTCGCGGAAGCCTTCCACTGCCCCTTCGCCAAACAGGTTGCCGCCTTCGACCACTTCTTCGATGGCCTGGTCAAAGGGGATGGTGATCCACTCCCCCTCGCCGCGCCTGGTGCCCGGCTTGCGCTTGAGGACGCTGACGATGCGGTAGGGGTCGTAGGCACTTTGTAAGCCGCTTTGCCCTTTGGGACACAACGCCCCTTCCGTCTCGCCCAATTCGGCCACGGGCGTGTTGTAGTCGAGGTGGGGCCACATGGTCCACGGGCTGTAGGGGTTGCCGTCGATTTTGGCGGCGATGCCTTCCATCAGCTTGACCTTGATGCCGCAGCCAGTGTTGCATTGCAGGCAGACGGTGTAAATCTGGTTAGTGGGATCGGCCAGGGGGTAGCTGGTGGCTGCCTGGGCCGCGCCGGAGGTAAAGGCACGCCGGAACTGGGGCAACCCACCGAGGAAAGCGGCCGCCCCCCCACCGGCCACGGCCGATACCTTCAGAAAATCGCGCCGGGATAGTCCGTTCTTGTTCTTGTCAGCTTGATCTTTGTTAGCCATTTTATTTCTCCAAAAAAACCACCACCGAGGGCACTGAGGACACAGAGTTTTTGGTCCTTTGTATTTCATGAGGTTTGCCGTGAAACGTGATGCGTGAAGCGTGAAGCCTCTCTGTTCACGTATCACGTTTCACGCATCACGTCCTTGAATCCCCAAAGAACCGTTTTTTCTCTGCGTTCTCCGTGTTCTCTGTGGTGAAATCTATTAATTACTCTCCGGTTCGGGCTGCTCGCCGGCCTGGGGCCGCAGCCAGAGGACGTTGTAGCCATAAAGGAAGACCAGGAAGCCGAAGGCCATGGCGAAGAGTACGAGCAGCCACTCCGACAGGGTGGGGAAGTAGTAGGGCACCAGGCCCGGTCCTTGATAGGCGGCAATCAGGCCCGGCTCAACTGTTTCGATGGCCAACTGGGCCGGAATAATAATGTTGAGGGGCACGGCAATGAAGGTAATGGTAAATAAGGCGGCGGCAACGCCGATGCGCCGGGCCGTCTGGGTTTGGGTCAGCAGCAGGCCGATGGGCACGATGATGCCCAGGCCGATGTGGAAGAGCCAGTAGACCCACCAGAAGGGACCAAAGAGGGTTAGCCGCAGAGCCTCCGCCTGGGCCGGGACGCCGGGATAGAGGATTACCAACCCCCCCAGGGCCGAGGCGACCAGTCCCACAATGAGCAGCCCCAGCAGCAGTTTCCCCAATCCTTTGGCCGTGGCCAGGTAGGCTTCGTCGCGCTTGCCGGGCCAGAACCAGATGAATTGGGCGGTGAGCAGCCCCGTGCCGGCCACCAGGGCCGACAGGAAGAAGTAGAGGGGGAGGGCGCTGCTTTGCCAGGTCGGCCGGCCGATGATAACGCCAAAGACGCTGCCGGCGATAACGACCAGCCCGATGCCCAGGGGCAGGCTGGCGTAGGAGAGCCAGCGGCTGATCCGTTTACCGGTGGGGGACGGCCGTAATTCAATAAATAACTTGCCCACCAGCACCGCCATATAGACCATGTGCAGCCAGATCATCCAGGTCATTAGCGATCCCCACTGCGGGTAGATCAGGACATGCCAGACGCGCAGCGGGTGGCCCAGGTCCAGCCCAATCAAGATGAGGGCCATGCCCAGGATAGCGGCGGCGGTCAGGTACAACATGCGGGCCATGCCCGGCAGCAGCGACTTACATTTGAACACATAAACCAGCAGTGTGAACATGAA